>JAJZBA010000058.1 GCA_021799155.1 bacterium
GCGGCTGCATGATAACCGCTGAAAAACAAAAAGGGCATAACTATTACCGATGCACCAAGAAAAAGCAAAAGTGCGATGAAAGGTATTTGAGAGAAGAGAGCCTTGTTGAACAGATGAGAAATTTTATTCAAAAAGTTTCTTTGCCTGATAACTGGGCAGAAAATATGCTTTTGGAATTGGACAAAGAAAAAGAGCAAGCCAAAAAAGAAAGCGAAATTTTTGTTCAAAATCTCCACCAACAAAAAGCGAAAGTTGAGCAGAAAATTGAAAAATTGTTAGACCTTTATATTGCCGGCGGAGCTTTGACCCTTGAAGAATACCAAACCAAGAAACAAAAACTACTCAACGAAAAACTGGACATTGAGCAGAAAATCAGAGATTTTGAACAATCGGGAAATAATTGGCTCGAACCGATGAAAGAAATGATTTTTGAGGCAAAACAAGCCAAAATTCTATTGTCGCAGGGCGACAATTATCAAATCCGGGAATTTCTAAAAAATGTCGGCTCGAACTTTATTTTGAAAGACAAAAAATTCAATTTTGCAGCTGCCATCGGCTGGCGAGCCCTCGTAGAGGGCGAGCCAGCATCAACATTTACCGATTGGCGGAGGCGGGAGGATTCGAACCTCCGATCCGCTTGCGCGGATAACATCTTAGCAGGATGCTGCTTTCAGCCGCTCAGCCACGCCTCCAATCTCTTGTAATTATCCAATAATTCTGTTAATTTTACAAGCATGGTGCAGAATCATGATAAAAATTTAATACCGCGTTCTCCAATTGTGGTGGTTTTAGGTCATGTTGACCATGGAAAAACTAGTTTGCTTGATTATATTCGGAAAACTAATGTTATTGCTAAGGAAGCCGGCGGCATTACGCAGTCAATCGGCGCGTATGAAATCATTCATCTTTCGGCAGGCTCAGGGCAGCCAAAAAGAATTACTTTTATTGATACTCCCGGGCATGAAATTTTTTCCAAAATGCGGGAACGGGGTGCGAGAGCGGCTGACTTGGGCATTTTAGTGGTGGCGGCCGACGAGGGTGTTAAACCGCAGACCAAAGAAGCGATCGAGATTTTAAATCAAACCCAAACGCCGTTTGTGGTAGCGATTAATAAAATTGATAAGCCGAACGCCGAAATTGAGCGGGTAAAAACGGAATTGATGCAAGCCGGAGTTTTATTGGAAGGTTTTGGCGGCAATATCAGTTGGCACGGAATTTCCGCAAAAACCGGCGAGGGCATAAATGAGCTTTTGGATTTGATTTTATTGGTCGCCGAATTAGAGGGTTTGACTTACAATCCCGAAGCTAGAGCCAGCGGTGTTATTATTGAATCAAAAGTTGACAGCCGCCGGGGAATTACTGCCAGTGTTATTGTTAAAGATGGTATTTTGAAAGTAGGAGATGAAATTGCCACAGCAAGCGCTTTCGGAAAAGTAAAAATTTTGGAAAATTTTTTGGGAGAAAAAGTCGAAGAAATTTCGCCGTCGGCTCCGGCTTTAATTTTGGGTTTTGAAACTTTGCCGCAAGTCGGCGAAGAGTTTAAGAGCGGAAAAATTGAACTAGTGGAAGTTAAAAAAGGAAAAGAAGAGGTAATTATTGCGCCGGAAGAAGGACTGCTTAATTTAATTCTTAAAGCCGATGTCTCCGGTTCTCTCGAGGCACTTTTCGAAGTAATCAAAACATTTCCCAAAGCCAAAGTTATTACTAAATCGGTAGGCGATATTACCGATGGCGATGTAAAATCGGCTTTGGCAAACAGAGCCATTATTGTCGGGTTTCGCTCGCGTATTAGCCGGCCGGCCGAAAACGTGGCAAAATCTTCCGGCGTTAAAATAATTGCTTCGGAAATTATTTACGAATTGCTTAAGAGTTTGGAGGCCGAATTTAAAGCCTTGGAAGCGCCAATAATCAACGGTAAATTAGAAATTTTAGGAGTTTTTGGCAAGAAAAACGGCAGACAAATTATTGGTGGCCGGGTTTTGATGGGAATTTTAAAAAACAATTTAAACGTTAATATTCAAAGAGGAGAACAAATTATCGGTCAAGGGAAAATTATTAATCTTCAGAAAGAAAAGCGCGACGTCAATCAGGTTAGCGAAGGCGAAGAATGCGGAATGTTGCTTGAATCAAGTACCGCAATAAATATAGGAGATCAACTAATATATTAATATATATAATTTATTTAGTTGTAAGTTATAAGTTGCAATAGTATATGAAACATCGTTCCGAGCGCGTCGCTAATTTAATAAAGGAAGAATTAAGCAAAATTATTTCTCGTGAGATTGAGTTTTTTAATTGTTTAATGACAATTACCGGCGTTGATGTCGATTCTAAATTAGAGAAGGCGATTGTCAATTTCAGCGTTTTGCCTTCTTCGACAGGCTCAGGGCAGGCGGAAAAATTTGAAGAGGTTCTAAAAATTCTAGAAAAAAATCGCCGTCATCTGCAATATCTTTTGATGAAAAAAATTAATATCAAACCGATGCCGGAAATTGAATTTAGAATTGATAGGGGATTGGAAAAAGCCGCCGAAGTTGAAAAAATTTTACTGGAGGATAAAATTAAAAAGTAAGGCCTGGTAGCCAAGTGGTAAGGCAGTTCTCTGCAAAAGAACTATACGGGAGTTCGATTCTCCCCCAGGCCTCATCGCCCGGGTGGCGGAACGGTTTACGCAGAGGACTTAAAATCCTTGACCTTAATAGGTTTGTGGGTTCGAATCCCACCCCGGGCACTCAATAAAATTATCCGCTTAAGCGGATAATTTTATTGAGTGGAATTATATGACAAAGTCCGAACCTACTTTGAACGGAACTAACCGCCTCCGCTTCGCTCCGGCGGAACGCTCGGGCGCGGCGGAATTCCCCCCC
>JAJZBA010000059.1 GCA_021799155.1 bacterium
GTCCCTTTCGCATACATTACTAATTCTGCAGTTTTATCTATGTGCCCCCATTTTTTCTCAATACGATCACGTAAGAGCACAAAATTATTCCAAGTAATTGGCCCCCGTAACTCACATTCTATTAATTTTGTTTTTCTATTCATTTCATTTATTTATTTTTTAATCGCTGCAACGATTAAAAAATCAGGAATTTCTTTTTTAACTGCTTTTTTAAGTTTTTTATCCGTCTCGTCAATATACCGCGATGATTTAAACCTGTCTTCCTTATAATATCCCTTTCTAGCCTTTTTTAATTTCTTCTTTGACACTATTTCCCTAAAATCATCAAGAATTAAACCGGCATTCCTTAAGTATTTTAAATATTCTTCAATTGGTCGGCGATAACCCATAACCTTTACGCCAGTTGACCACAGCGTTTGTTTAAACGCTTGCGAAGTTTTATATTTTAAAATCGCTCTCACAAAAAATTTCTTCCCGTCTCTTTTTATATACGCCCATTTTTGATAAAAGAAAACTGGATGATTTATTGAAAAAACAAATTTTCCATTTTTCTTTAATACTCTACTAGCTTCTTTTATAGCACTTTCAGCATCTTTAACATCCATTAAACACATATTGGCGATTACAATATCAAATGATTTGTTCTTGATTTTTTTTAAATCTGACGCGTTGCGCTTAAAATATTTTATACCAAGCGGATTTTTTTCTTCTTTTTTAATAGCATAGTCTAAAAGTTTTTGTGATAAATCAGTACCAATAACTCTTGCGCCTTTTTTAGCTAACAATCGAGATAAATATCCATTACCGCAACCAACTTCTAAAATTTTTTTATTTCTAATATTATTAACTAATTCAAAAATTACTGGATTAATATCTGTACGGTGATGCCACGCACCAGTATCGCCAGATTCTTTATCCCAGTAATCTGCTATTTTGTCCCATTCAGATTTAATATCTTTTTTCATCTTTGATATTTTGCGAAATAGTAATATTACTTATTTAATAATTCTACCTTATTTAAAAAAGCGCCTCAAGAAGATAAGAAGGCGCCTTTTTATATTTCCAGTAAATTTAAGCGTGCCCGCACCCAGTCAGCAAATTGTTTATCGCATCCCATTGTTCCTAATATCTGCAAAAATCTGCTGGTTAAACTAGTAGGAGCATGAATGCCGCTATCTTCATATTGATCGCTTCCTATCGTCGTATAAGGAAATGCGCCTTCCATCTTTAAAACTTCCTGATAATACAAAAAGCGCAAGCCCTCTCTTTCTTTGTGGCGCCCCCTATTAACATCAATACGGTACCAACCTCTAATTACCTCGATTTCCGCGCAAATATCTCTTTTGTTAAGCGATTGAAATAAATAATATATAGCCGCCCTGCCAACCAATTTTTTTTCTAAATCTTTCCAGTACGGCATAATTATATCGCCAGGATACATCGCTCTTATATGACTTTTACTTAAATTTTGGATACATAAACTTCCAAGTAGATGTAGATTATTCGCTTTTAATAGACGTATTAGCTCTTCCTCAAGTAAGTGACTTAATGGTGGCGAACTTGCGCGCGGCGGCTTAAATACTATTATCCCCCAATTAGCTGGCAATACTTCGCAAAACAGACTAATAAAATCTTGATATTGTTTCTGTCTCTCAATACAATTTAATTGACGTATTTGTAATTTATAGATTTCTCCTACGAGCACCAATCTGTATAAGAGTTGCTCCTGTATTGAAAGATATGGTAAGTCAGACACGTTAATAAATCTTTCTGAAATTAGTCCACAATTCTTCATCCCACACCTCCAATTCTAAGTTTTTCTTATACTTTTGATTCCGCTAAAAGCGGAATATTTTTCAAATTGCTGATTTTCTTATTATGCTCGGATTTCGAGAAATGTCAAATATGTGCAATGATAATTTCCTTATTATAAAGTTATCCACAGATCTTCTTGTGAAAAAGATTTCTAAGTTTGTTATAATTATAACAAATATGAAAACGCAGAAAACGTTAAAAGTTGTTTTCCGGATAATAAGCGTAATGCTTTTGATAATAGCTATTATTTCTTTGCTTATCTTGTTTTTTCAGATATTGAGATTTTTATATTATAAAAACGGCGATATTTGGAGACCGCTGTTGAATTTCAGTTTTATCGGTTTAGGCGTTATCGGCGCTTACGCTCTTTGGAAATTTGAAAAATGGGCGGTTGTTATTTATGGAATTAATTTTATTAATGTTTTAATTGCTCAATCGTTTAAATTGACTTATCTTGGAACTTGCTGTTCAACAACGCCGAACCGCGCCGCGACGTCGATTTTGTTAAGCGGAGGCATTTTGTTGTTGGTTTATTTGTCGCGTCGTTATCTCGAAGGAGTTTATTTCAAGCGGTTGCCGATTTTTCTTTTTCTTGTTTTTCTCATCTTAAATCAAATATCTCTAACGCGTCTTTTGGGAGTTTGGTAAAAAGGGGACCTTTTTAAAAATTACGCTCCGCCGACCATTACTGTTTGGGTATTTATAAGTCGCTGATAAGTTTTACAGGTTTTTAATAGTTCTTCGTGTTTGCCTTCGCCGACTATTCTTCCTTTTTCCATCACGATTATTTTATCGGCGTCTTTTATGGTGGAAAGTCTGTGCGCAATAATAATTGTTGTTCTACCTTGGGATGCTTTTTCGATTGACCGTCGAATAAGCGCTTCGTTTTCCGTGTCTAAATTAGAAGTTGCTTCGTCAAAAATCAGAATCGACGGATTTTTAATCAAGGCGCGGGCGATGCCGACTCTTTGGCGTTCGCCGCCGGAAAGTTTAGATCG
>JAJZBA010000005.1 GCA_021799155.1 bacterium
GCAACGTTTTTAAAAGTTGCCATTAATTGGATTCCGCAAACCGAACAAATCAAACGATTGCTATTTCTTTTAATTGAATTTTGAGCGGAAATATCGATGTTAAAAATAAAAATATTTTTTTTGCCGTAATACTTTTCCAAAATGCTTACTAAGCCCTTTTGTTTATGATCGCCGAAAGCTTCGTAAAAAGTTCGAGGAGAACCGCTGAAAACAATACCGAAACCGGCCTCCGCCAGTTTTTTAGTTTTTTCGCCGACGATTTTTAACACCCAATCAGGCGTGCATAAAGCACCGGAATCAAATAATTTTCGTTCACGTTGAATAATTTTATCTTTTTTGTTGGCCGGATTGTGAACGACCTGTTCAATGTATCTTCCGGTATCAAAATGAATCAAGCCAAGTTTATCTGCTAAAAGTTTTGCCTGAGTTCCTTTTCCGGAACCGGGAGGACCATACATTATAACTACTAACATTTAATTGATGACTTACAACTTACGACCTACAACAATATTATCGTCGTTAGTCGTTAATTGTTAGTCGTTAGTTAAATCTCTTCATATTCTCTCATTACCAACTGCGAATTAATTTGCCTGATAGTTTCCAAAGCCACCGAGACGACGATTAAAAGCGCCGTGCCGCCAATGGTCAAAATTGCGACACCGGTAATCATCCGAGTTAGATTAGGCAAAATAGCAATAAGCCCCAAAAAAATCGCTCCGGAAAGAGTTAAACGGCTGATAATTTTAGAAAGAAATTCCGAGGTGGAATCACCCGGCCTAATGCCGGCGATAAAGCCGCCGGCACGCTGAAGATTCTTAGAAATTTCTTTAGGATCAAAGGTGACGGCCGTGTAAAAATAAGTGAAAATCACCACCAATCCGAAATAAATCAAACTGTAAAGATACTGATTGTTAAAAAAAACATTCACCCAATCATTGAGCTTTAAAGACAAATCTTTGGAGAAAATCGAAACCGCCTGAGCAAAAAATTGAGGAAAAAGTAAAATGGAAATCGCGAAAATAATCGGAATCACGCCGGCCTGATTAACTTTAAGCGGCAGATAACTAGTAGCGCCACCGTACATTTTCATTCCCCTGACGCGCTTGGCGTAAGCAATGGGAATTTTTCTTTCTCCTTCGTTTATATAAACCACTCCGGCAACAACTAAAACCGCCACAACAACAAAAACAATATAAGTTGGCAAAGTTTCCGGCGTATAAGTTTGAAACGCTTTATAAATCATTGCCGGCAACCCGCTAACAATACCGGCAAAAATGATAAGCGAGATGCCGTTGCCAATTTTCTGTTCGGTAATCAATTCGCCAAGCCAAACCAAAATCATACTGCCGGCCGTGATAACAATCACGTTTCTTATTAAATCAAACGTTTCCAACGCCGGCATAACATTCTGAGAAATCAATAGATTCAAAAATCCATAAGCCTGAAGAGCGGCCAAAGGAACGGTAAGATAACGGGAGTATCTGTTGAATTTCGCCCGACCGATGGCGCCTTCTTCGTAATACATCGCTTTTAATTTCGGAAAAATCATCGTTAAAAGCTGCATAATAATGGTGGCGGTAATATAAGGAGCCACTCCCAGCATAACAATCGATAAGTTGCTCAGCGCTCCGCCGGAAAAAATGTTTAAGAAACCGAATAATTGGCTGGACGAGAAAAATTCCTTAAGACGTAAAACGTCAATGCCGGGAATCGGGAGAGCGGCTAAAGCCCTAAATGAAAGCAACAAAAAAGCGACTGTTAAAATTTTATTGCGAAGGTCGGGGATTTTAAAAATCTGAAGAATTTTTGACATACGACTTACGACTTACGACTAACAACCGTTGTAGGTCGTTAGTCGTTGGTCGTTAGTTATTTTACACTGCCGCCGGCGCTTTCAATTTTTTTCTTGGCGCTTTCCGAAATTTTTATTCCTTCGATTTTAAACGGCTTTTTAATTTCGCCGTTTGCCAAGATTTTAATATTTTTATCGGTTTTTTTAATTAAGCCGGCCTGAAACAGTGTCTCTTTGTTAATTATATCGCCTTTAATCTTTTTTTCTAAATCAGAAAGATTTAAAACCGCCGGTTTCCGTTTAAGCGGCTTGAATTTGTACCCTCTTAGTTTCGGCAAACGCTGAATTAAATCCCTTTCAGCCGGACGAATGCGATGTCCGGCCCTGGCTTTCTGGCCTTTCTGTCCTTTGCCGGAATAAGTGCCGCGCTTACCGCCTCTTCCTATTCGTTTCTTATTCTTTGATTTAATTGTTGGTTGAAGTTGGTGTAGTTGCATAAAATGATTAAATCCGAAATTCGAATATCGAAATTCGAAACAGTATCTAAATTCTAAATTTAAATGTTAAAAATTCGTGTTTTGAATTTTGGATTTAATTATTTGAATTTGTTTCGTGTTTCGGATTTCGTACTTCGGATTTTAATTTCTTCAGCGCTTCCATCGTTGCCAACGCGTTAGTTAATTTATTTTTCGTTTTTCCCAAACATTTTGCCGTCGCATCTCTGACACCGGCCAAAAGCAACACCTGTCTGACGGCGCCGCCGGCTTTAAGGCCGTGGCCGGATTTAGCGGGTTTAACGATTACTTTAGCGGCGCTGAATTTCGCTTCTGTTTCATGAGGTATTGTTTTGGCGTTAAGTGCTACTGTTATTAATCGTTTTTTAGCGTTTGTCTTTGCTTTATCAACGGCTTGAGCAACATCCAATCCTTTAGCGATTCCCACACCAACCCTTCCTTTTTCATCGCCAATAACAACGGTTGCTCGAAACCGAAACCGTTTTCCGCCGGCAACCACACGGGTTACTCTTCTTAAATCAAGAACTTTTTCTTTATATTCGGATTTTGGTTTTCTTTCCATCATAATAATTTAATAAATATCAAAATGCAAAACAACTCCGATCGCGAAATAACTAAATTTTGCATTTTGATTTTTGATTTTTAAATTTTATTTATAATTCCAAGCCTTCTTTTCTCGCCCCTTCGGCGACTGCTTTAATTCGACCGTGATATTTATACCAACTTCTATCAAAAACCGCTTTTTTAATACCTTTCTCAGCGGCTTTTTTAGCAATCAACTCTCCTAATTGTTCTGCTAATTTTTGTTTTGTTATTGATTGTTTATCGTTAATTGTTAGTTCCTTTGTTGACGCACTAACTATAGTTTTTCCTTCTTCATCATTAATCAACTGGACATAAGTATAACGATTGGAACGAAAAACTGAAAGTCGCGGCCGCTCCGAAGTGCCGAATATTTTAGCGCGAGTCCTGCGCTGCCTTCTAATTCTTATTTTGTTTAATACTTTTCTGGAATTCATAACTTTTAACTACTTGGTGGCTCCGGCCACCTTCTTGCCGGCTTTTCGACGAATTATTTCACCCTGATACTTAATACCTTTGCCCTTGTACGGCTCCGGTTTTTTAATCGCCCTGATTTTGGCGGCTGTTTCTCCCACCAAAGCCTTATCAATTCCCGAAACCGTAATGACGTTTTTATCAACGGAAACCTTAACGCCTTCTGGAGGAATAAATTTTACCGGGTGAGAATAGCCGACGTTTAAAACTAGATTATTGCCTTCCATACTTGCTCGATAACCGATGCCCTCAATTTCCAGTTTTTTTTGAAATCCGGAAGTTATTCCGATAATCGCGTTATTAACAAGAGCTCTTATTGTTCCCCAGTTTGCCACCGCCTGTTTGGAATTGCTTTCCGGACTGAACAAAACAGTCTTATCTTTTATTTCGGTTTTTATAAAAGGGAGAGTTTTTATTTTTAAAATATTATCGCCGCTTTTTAATTCCAAAAAACCGCCGTTTATTTCAACGCTTACATTGTCGGGAATAATGATGGGTTTTTTTCCAATTTTACTCATCGCTTTGCGTTTCTTCCTACTAATTTACGAATTTTTACCAATATTACCAATATAATATATTAGTAAAATTAGTAATGATTAGTACATTAGTAGAGTTTTACCATATCTTAAAAAGCGCTTCGCCGCCGACTTTCAGTTTTTTCGCCTCCTTACCGGTTAAAATTCCTTTCGGGGTTGAAATAACAAAAAGGCCGTAGCCGCGCCTGACCGGTTTTATCTCTTTATAACCGATATAAATCCGGCGCGACGGTTTGCTGAAAAATTTAACTCCGCTTATCGCTCCTTCTCCATTTTCATAATTTAATTCCGCCTCTAAGACGCGTTTTGCTCCTTTCCCTTTTTTTTCAAAATCTTTAATATAATTGCTTTCTTTTAAAATCTCCAATATTCTTTCGTCTTTTTTAGAATAAGGAACTTTAATCGCATCTTTCTTTACATCCTGAGCATTTTTAATTTTTATCAATAAATCTATATACATATTTTCTTAATTACTAATTTACGAATTTTTACCAATATTACCAATCTTAATATTTATTAGTAATATCGTAGCGATTAGTATATTAGTAGGGTTTTTACCAACTGGCTTTTTTAACTCCCGGAATTTCTCCTTGCGACGCCATTTCCCGAAAACAAATTCTGCATACTCCAAAAGCCCGAAGATAACCTCTTTTTCGACCGCACTTAAAACAACGCCTTACCGCTCTGGTGGAATATTTTGGCTTTTTCTTTGCTCTAGCTATTACTGATGTTTTTGCCATAATTGTTCGGCAAAGCGCAAAGCACGAATCGTTAATCATGAATTTTAACGATTTGCGATTTGCGATTTGTTAATGCTTTAACGGTATTCCCATCTGCCGATAAATTTCTATCGCTTCTTCTTTGTTTTTCGCTTTACTTACGATACTAATTTCCAATCCAAAGTCAAATTTCACGACTTCCGGATTAATTTCCGGAAAAACCGTTTGCTCTTTAAAACCGATTGATAAATTGCCGTTAGAATCGATATTTTTTAAACTAATTCCTTGAAAATCTCTTATTCTGGGAAGCGTAATATTTATTAATTTAGTTAAAAAATCGGCCATTTTTTTGCGCCGGAGAGTGGTTTTTAATCCGACAACCTGGCCCGCTCTCATTTTGAAACCGGCAATGGATTTTTTCGCCTTACAAATCATCGGTTTCTGACCGGTGATTAAAGAAATATCCCTTATTAATTCCGGTAAAATCTTTTCTTCAAAATTCGGCTGTTGAGAAAGTCTTCCAATGCCGGCATTAATTACTATTTTGCCAATTTTATTAAAATTTTTGAACATAGTGAAAAAATTTTATCATTTTATTCGCGTAGAGTGGCGGAACATTTTTTGCATATTCTTGATTTTTTCTCTCCGTCGAAACGGCTTCCAACTCTCACCGTTTTTGCGCAATTTGGACAAACAATCATAACATTTGAAACGTCAAGCGGCCGCGGTACCAAAACCGTCTGTCCTTTTTCACCCTGTTTTTTCGGCCGGACACGTTTTTTGTACAAATTTAATCCCTCAACCAAGATTTTTTTCTCCTTCGGAAAAACTTTTAACACCTTGCCGCTTTTGCCGCTGTCTTTGCCAACGATTATTTTAACTGTATCATTTTTTTTAATTCGCATATTTGCATTATTTATTTAATATTCGCATTATTAACGATTACTCTTACACGATTTCTTCCGCCATTGTCGCTATTTTTTCAAATCCTTTTTCTTTAATTTCTCTGGGAATCGGACCGAAAATTCTTGTCGCTCTCGGTTCTTTTTTGGCGTCAATCAAAACCGCCGCGTTTTCATCAAAACGAATATAAGAGCCGTCCGAACGTTTGAGCGCCTTTTTTTGTCTAACAATTACCGCTCTAACAATGTCTTTTTTCTTAATCGCTTTTCGGGGTTCGGCTTTTTGAACCGAAGCGACGATAATATCGCCGACTTCCGCGTAGCGGCGCCGAGTGCCTCCCAAAACCCGAAAACAACGGATAATTTTTGCTCCGCTATTGTCCGCAGTTTTTAATATGCTTCTTTCTTGAATCATAATTATAATTTACCGATTATTATCCATCGCTTTTCTTTGGATAACGGCCTCGTTTCTTTAATAACAACCTTGTCGCCGGTTTTATATTCGTTGTTCTCATCATGCGCCTTAAATCTCCGCGTCACTTTGTAATATTTCTGATAACGCGGGTGTTTTTTAAGACGCGTTACAGCAACAACGCGCGTTTTATTCATTTTATCGGAAACTATGATTCCTTCTAATTTTCTCATATATTTGTAATATTGGTGTTAATTCGTTGTCCGTATAATAGTTAATATTCTCGCAATCGTCTTTTTTATTTTTTTTATTTCTTTGACGTTTTTAACCTTGCCTTGCGCCAAATCAAATTTTAATCCTCTTAATTTTTCGCGATAATCGGCCAAATCTTTTTGAAGCTCCGGCAAAGATTTATTTTTAAATTGTTGAAATTCGGTTTTTTTCATTTTGATATTATTCTGGTTTTAATCGGCAGTTTATGGCCGGCTCTTTCCAAGGCTTTTTCGGCCGTTTCCTTGTTTAAACCGTCTATTTCAAATAAAATTCTTCCGACTTTTACCGGGAAAACGTAAAATTCAACCGAGCCTTTCCCTCCACCCATTGTCACTTCCGGAGGCCTCTTAGTTATCGGCTTGTCGGGGAAAATTCTTATCCAAACCTTTCCTCCTTTTTTAGTAAAATGAGTAATAGCCTTACGAGCGGCTTCAATTTGCCTTGAATTTATCCAAGCGTTTTCCAAAGCCTGAATCCCAAAACTTCCGAAAGACAAAACAACTCCTCTGGTTTCAACTTTTCTATTCAACGACCTTCCTTTCTGCCATTTTCGATGTTTTACTTTTTTAGGAATAAGCATGCCATTTTTATCTAACCCAGCCGTCTAAGCAAAAAAATTTGTTTGATGGCATAGACGGCTGGGTTAGCAATAAAACTGAGCACCCCGCTCTAAAACGACCATTACTTTCAGGGCGCAACGCTAGCGAATAACTATTTCCGCCAAAGGCGGAATTGGACTTATTCAGCCTTCGCGTTGCACGATATGAATTCAAGTTTTGATTTTGTGTTAAGATTAATTTCATAATCAATAGTCGTTTTAGGGCGGGGTCCTCGCCCACTGCAGCCGCTCGTTTCACTCGCGGGCAGTGGTGGGAAACACTTCTCCCTTATATATCCAAACTTTTACTCCGACTGTTCCATAAGTAGTAAAAGCCGTTGCTTGACCGTAATCGATATTCGCTCGAAGAGTCTGAAGCGGCAGTTTCCCCTTTTCCAAATGTTCGGTCCTCGCGATTTCCGCACCGCCAAGTCTTCCGGAAAGATTGATTTTCGCCCCTTGAACTTCTTTGTTTTGCATTATTTGGTCGAGATATTTTTTCATTACCCTTCTGAAAGGCAATCTTTTCTCGAGGTCCCAGGCGATATTTTGAGCAACGACATTAGCTGAAATTTCCGAACGCTTAATCTCTTCAATATTTAAACTTAAAGAAATCGGCTCTAAAATTCCCTTCTCTTTTCTTATTTTTTTTAATCTGTTTTCCAATAATTTCGTCAGTTCTTCAATTCCTTTTCCGCCGCGACCAATAATTAATCCGGGTCGACTGGCCTTGATAAAAATTCGGCAATTATTGCCCGCTTTTTCTATTAAAACGCTGTCTATGCCGGCACTGGCAATTTTTTCCTTAATTGTCTCTCTTATTAAAACGTCTTCTTCTAAAAAGTTTTTAAAATCGAGCTTTTTAGGAAGCCAATTCGCTAACCAACCTCTGCTGATTCCCGTTCTTAATGAATTTGGTCTAATTTTTTTACCCATTGTCTTATATTGATTTTCTTCTAAATATTTTTTTCACAAATCCCGGTTTTTCTGCCGGTTTCGCTGTTTCTTTTTCCGATAATTTCGGCTTTTCTATTTCGGCTTTAATTTCTTTAGTTTTTATTTTTTCTTTCTTAACTTTTTCGGGTTTAACTATTTTAAATCTCGGCGCCTTTAATTTTGCCGATTCCGCCAAAATTAAAGTAATATGGCTGCTTTTTTTCTGGATCATTGTTGCCCGCCCCATAGCTCGAGGAATAAATCTTTTCGTCATCGGCCCCTGATCAACCCTAATTTCTTTTACAAAAAGATGCTCGGGGTTTAATTGTTTGTTTTTAGCATTAGCAACAGCCGAACGAAGAAGTTTAATCAGCGGTTCGGCCGCTCTTTTCGGACTAATTAATAACTGAGCCTCGGCTTCGTTAACCGACAATCCTTTCAAAACATTGGCAACTAACCGCGTTTTCCGCGGAGCGATTTTCAAATAATTCAATTTTGCTGTTTGAGTCTTCATATGCTTTATTGACTGATGCGAATCTACGAATTTTGCGAAGCCTACGAATCATTCGTTGGATTCGCATCAATCAATTATTTCTTTTCTTCCGCCTTTTTCTCCAATTCTTTCTGCATCTTTCCGCCATGCCTGATAAATTTCCTGGTCGGAGAAAATTCTCCCAAGCGATGACCAATCATTTCTTCGGTGATTTTTACGGGAATAAAATCCTTACCATTATGTACTCCAAAAGTAAAACCGACCATTTCCGGAGAAATTTCCGAATCGCGCGACCAGGTTTTAATAATCGTTTTATCGGCCGGCTTTAAATTAGCTATTTTTTTTAATAACTTCGGGTCAACATATGGTCCTTTTTTGGATGATCTCGACATAAAATATTTGGAAAACGAATTTGAGCGAATATTACGAATAAATTTTATATAAATAATTCGTAATATTCGAGTTTATTCGCTATTTGTATATTATCTTCTTTTGATAATCATTTTATTCGACCACTTCTTTTTCTTTCTAGTTTTTCTTCCACCGGTGATTTTGCCCCATTTAGTTTTCGGCCGCCTCGTACCTCTTAATTGTCTGCCTTCGCCGCCTCCATAAGGATGATCACAAGGATTCATCGCCGAACCGCGAACGGTCGGTCTGATGCCTAAATGACGCGAACGACCGGCTTTGCCGATAACCGTTAAATTATGATCCGGATTTGAAACTTGTCCCAATGAAGCAAAATTATTCCAATTAACTTTTCTTATTTCGCCGGAAGAAAGTTTTAAATTGGTAATACCGTTTTCCTGCGCAAGAATTTGAGCGTAGGAACCGGCTGATCTCGCCAATTGTCCACCCTTGCCTTTGGTCAATTCTATATTATAAACGAAATAGCCGACCGGAATATTTTTTAAAGCCAATCTGTTTCCCTCCTTAAGGGGAGCATTTTCAGAAACAACAATCTCATCACCGACTTTCATATTTTTTGAAGCCAGAACATACCGACGTTCACCGTCTTTATAAAGTGCCAAGGCGATAAAAGCCGTTCGATAAGGGTCATATTCTATCGTTTCAATCTTTGCGGGAATATCCAGTTTATTCTGCTTGAAATCAATGATTCTGTAAAGTTTTTTGTTACCGCCGCCCTGGTGGCGAACGGTAATTCTGCCTTGATTGTTTCTACCGGAATGACTGATTAATTTTTTGGTCAAACTTTTCAGCGGTTCGACAACGCTTAATACGCCGCGATAAGTCGGATTAATCATTTGTCGTCTTGATGGAGTTGTCGGTTTGTATTGTTTCATAATTGAATTACAATGTTCTTAATTTTGTCATTGATTGTTAGTTGTTAGTTGTTGGTTAATTTACGCCGGCATTATATCAATCTTATAACCTTCCTTTAATGTCACAATCGCTTTTTTATAAGCCGAAGTTTTTCCAACGCTCCGGCCCAATCTTTTTGTTTTCCCTTTAACGTTGACGATATTAATATCGGATACTTTTACTTTATAAATCGATTCAATCGCTTTCTTAACTTCGGGTTTATTGGCCTTTTTATCAACAACAAAGACATACTTTCCCAAACCTGACAAATCGCCGGCTTTCTCAGTTATCCAAGCTTGTTTTATTAATGAATTATTCATAGTGTTTTTCTATTTCTTCTATCGCTTCTTTTTCTAAAACAATATTTTTGGCATTAATTAAATCGTAAACGTTTAATGATTTCGGCGAAATAGCGTTAACTTTCTTAATGTTTCCAACCGCCTTGCTTACGTTATTGGAAGCCGCCGAAACAAGCAAAACTGACGATTTTAAACCAATCAAATTTTCCAAAATTTTCCGCCACTCATTTGTTTTTTTCACTGCGTCAAATTTATCGATAATTTTTATTTCTTTACCATTCAATTTTTTCGATAAAATACTGAAAATCGCCAATCTTTTCATTTTCTTGTTAATTTTTTTGCCGTATTTTTTTTCTTTAACCGGTCCGTGGGTAACACCGCCGCCTATCCAAATCGGTGAACGAATCGAACCGTGTCTGGCACGGCCGGTTCCTTTTTGCCGCCACGGTTTTTTGCCACCACCCGACACCTCGCCTCTTCCTTTGGCATGCGCCAAGGGTTGACGACTGTTAGCCATTTGTGCCATCAACGCTTGATGAACTAAATCCGGATTCCACTTTGCGTTGAAAATTTTTTCCGATAACTCTATTTCGCCTACTTTATTATTTTGTTTGTCAAAAACATCCGCTTTCATAAAATGAATTAATTTCTAATTTCTAAAATTGTTCCATTCATTCCCGGAACCGCGCCTTTAATCATTAAAATATTTTTTTCTTTATCAACACCAACTATTCTCAAATTTTTAACTGTTGTTCTTTCTTGCCCCATCCGACCGGCCATTTTCCTGCCGGGCATAACTCTTTGAGGCGCCGTAGCACCGATTGAACCGGGTGCCCGCCAGCGATTTTTCTGACCGTGCGTTTTCGGACCGCCGCCAAAACCGTGCCTTTTAACAACGCCCTGGAAACCTCTTCCTTTATTTAAACCGCTCACCTTTACTTTATCTCCTTCATTAAATTGTCCTACATCTAAAACATCTCCTATCTTATATTCGCCATCATTAATTCTAAATTCTCTTAAATATCTAAAATTTCCCAAATCTTTTAAATGACCTTTTAGTGGTTTATTTAATTTCTTCTTTGTCTGATCAAAACCAACCTGAACTGCCGAATAACCATCTTTTTCTTTCGTCCTAATTTGCGTTATCATAATCGGCCCGGCTTGAACAAGCGTTATTGGAACCGCTTTATCATCTTTCCAAATCTGAGACATTTTTAATTTTTTACCCAATATGAACGGCATGTTTTTCTCTAATCTATCTCGAATTTATCTCTCGAATTATTCTCAAATAAATCAAAACAGCCAGATTTAGCCGGCTGTTTTTATAGTTTTTATTCTCCACATAACTTGTTATGCGGAGTATTTATTTTAGCTAAATCCGATTAAATTATATTTGATTTTAAATCAAATATCAACATTTTGTTTTTAATAGAATATAGCAAATAACGGCGTTTTGTGTCAACCCCTAAAATAAAAAGAAGCCCGTTCGTTAATCTATTGTTATATCTAATATCATGACGATCGTCGTCATATTAGATAATTAAATATTAGACAATAATTAAAATTTTTAATGTGTGCAATATACAACAGCATACGCAATACGTAAAAATACGCAAAAGGGCAGCGACGGTGACCTCCAGTTTTTATTTATTTAGTGAGTGCTCTTTTCGCTGCCCGAATTAAGTATGTCAAGATTTATAAAAAAATACAATATTATATGCTGATTCATAATAGTGATAGTTTTAACGCTATCATCTTAAAATAGCGAGAAATTATACGAATAATTTATAAAACCAAAACCCCGCCTAAGTTTTGCTTTCGCAAAATTTTGGCGGGGTACTGGAAAGGCTTTCCTTGAATTTTGTCGCCTCCGACGTAACGTCGGAGTTGACAACAAGGAAAACTCGCACTCACTGGCAAAAGTTTATACCATTTTTATTTCAATGTCAACGCCGGCCGGTAAATTTAAGCTTGAAAGTGCTTCAATAATTTTCTGGTTAGGATTCAAGATATCAATTAAACGTTTATGAACCCTTAATTCGAATTGCTCCCGTGAATCTTTATGTACGAAAGTTGAACGGTTAACGGTGTAGCGCTTGAATTCGGTCGGTAAAGGAATTGGGCCGACCGTCTCGGCTCCATTCCTCGTCGCAATCTCAATAATTTGACGCGAAGAATTATCGATCAATTTATGATCGTAGGACTTAATTCTTAGTCTTAATTTGGTTTGTGTAATCTCTTCTGACTTTTTAGTCATAGCAAAGTACTATATTATTAGTAAATCCGAAATTCGAATATCGAAATCCGAAACAAATTCGAAATTCTAAATTCAAATTTTCAAAACTTTTTGAATTTAATCATTTGAATTTAGATATTGTTTCGGTTTTCGGATTTCGTGCTTCGGATTTCCAAAATTTTGAAGTTTACTTCAAAATTTTGGTAACCGCTCCCGCGCCGACGGTTTTTCCGCCCTCACGAATAGCAAAACGCTGTTTTTCTTCCAAAGCAACCGGCGCGATTAACTGAATTTTCAAATTAATAGTGTCGCCGGGCATAACCATTTCAATGCCTTCGGGCAAAATCACTTCTCCGGTAACGTCGGTGGTTCTGATATAAAATTGCGGTTTGTATCCCTTAAAGAACGGCGTGTGTCTTCCGCCTTCTTCTTTGGAAAGCACGTAAACTTCTGCTTCAAATTCCGTATGCGGAGTAATACTTCCGGGTTTTGCCAATACCTGACCTCTTTCAACATCTTCTTTTTTAAGACCGCGGAGCAAAGCGCCGATGTTATCGCCCGCCCGACCTTCATCAAGAAGTTTATTAAACATTTCAATGCCGGTAACGACGGTCTTTGTAGTCGGCTTAAGACCAACAATTTCTACTTCTTCGTTTATTTTAATAATTCCTCTTTCAATTCTTCCGGTTACTACCGTTCCGCGTCCCTCGATTGAGAAAATATCTTCAACGGGCATTAAGAAAGGTTTGTCTGTTTCTCTTACCGGTTCCGGAATGTAATCGTCTAACGCTTTTACCAGTTCCAAAATCGGTTTGACCGCTTCGTCATCAGCAGAACTCGCTTCTAACGCTTTGAGAGCAGAACCCTTAATGACCGGAACTTCGTCTCCTGGAAAACCATATTTCTTTAAAAGCTCTCTCACTTCGCTTTCAACCAACGAAACTAATTCCGGGTCGTCAACCATATCCACTTTATTAAGAAAAACAATAATTGCCGGTACGCCGACCTGGCGGGCTAAAAGAATATGCTCCCTGGTTTGAGGCATTGGGCCGTCGGTGGCGGCAACCACTAAAATCGCGCCATCCATCTGGGCCGCGCCGGTAATCATGTTTTTGATATAGTCGGCGTGCCCCGGAGCATCAATATGAGCATAATGCCTTTTTTCGGATTCGTATTCCGAATGGTGTAAAGCAATAGTAATACCCCTCGCCTTTTCTTCGGGCGCATTGTCAATATCGTTGACGTTTTCTTCTTTTTGAATTAGACCTTTTAATTTAAGAACGTGGGTGATGGACGCGGTCAAAGTCGTCTTGCCGTGGTCAACGTGACCGATGGTGCCGACATTAACGTGCGGTTTAACCCGTTCGAATTTTGCTTTTTCAGCCATTTTATTATGACTTACGACTTACAACTTACGACCCACAACAAATATAAAAAAATAATAAGTCGTTGGTCGTTAGTCGTTGGTCATTAGTTTAATTTGCGACTTTTTGATTTTATATTATTAATTGTATTCCTGTCAACCCCATTAAAATTAAACAAATTCTATGATTGCCATTTTCGCTCCATCATTTTTTCTTGTCCTGCTCTTGATAACCCTGGTAAAGCCGCCGTTTCTATTTTGGTATCGCGGACTTAATTCGTAGTAAACTTTCAAAGCGGCTTTTTTAGAAAGACGGCTCAAAAGCAATCTCAAACTGCTTAAATTTTGTTTTTTCCCAATGGTTATCAATTTTTCCGCCATTTTTTTAATTTCTTTTGATTTAGCTTCGGTAGTTTCTATTTTTTCCTTGACAATCAAATTATTGAGCAAACTTTTAAAAAGGGCTTTTCTCTGCCCTTTCCTTCTATGAAATTTTTTTCCTTTTTTGAGATGTCTCACTGCGTCGTAATCTCTACTAATTTACGAATTTCTACTAATATTACTAATTTAGTAATATTAGTAATGATTAGTACATTGGTAGGATTTATTACTTCTTTTTTTTCTTTTCTTCGACGACCGCTTTCGGTTTGACTTCTTCTACCTCAATCATCGAAACTTTCTCAAAATGGTCTTTTAAAATACTGCATGCCTTGTGAAGCGCGCTAGAAGGAGAAATACTTCCGTCTGTTTCAATAAAAAGTTTTAATCTGTTAAAATCGGTGCGTTCGCCGACGCGCATATTTTCAATATTAAAATTAACTTTAACGACCGGCGTAAAAATAGCGTCTAAGGCAATTGTCTTAACCGGTAATTTCTCGATTTTTCGCGCTTCAACCGGCACGTAACCCAATCCTTTTTCCACGGTTATTTCCATATCCAATTCGGAGTTTTTATCGGTCAAAGTCGCGATATGGGCGTCCGGGTTAACCACTTCCACTTGGGCGTTGGTTTTGATATCTTTAGCCGTCACTTTCTTTTCGCCTTTGACTTTCAAAGTCAGAATTTGAGGTTCGGCCGCAAAAAAATGAAACCGAACTTTTTTAAGATTCAAAATAATTTCAATAACGTCTTCCAAAACGCCGGAAACGGTTGAAAATTCATGTTCTGCTCCTTTAATTTTAACCTGAGTTATAGCCGCTCCCGGCAAAGAAGATAAAAGAACTCTTCTTAAGGCGTTGCCCAAAGTCAAGCCGTAACCGGTATAAAGACCTTCAATTTCAAAATTGCCGACGTTACCGGCTTCCGAAATTTTTTTAATTTTGACAGTGTCGCTAAGATGAGTGTATTCCATACCCAGTAGTATAACTCGATAGCAATTTGTTATTCAACTTGTTGCTTCGAATTATTGTTATAATTATTTATTTTTGATAATAATTTTGCCCTAATAGTAAATCTCGACGAATTGTTAATTGAATAAATCGAGTTATTACTACTAGGCATAATTATTTAGAATAATAATCAATCAATAAATTTATATCAAAAGAAATTTCCGCGTTTTTTGGCAAAGACTTAATTTTCCCTTCCAATTTTTCTTTTTCCAGCGTCAACCATTCTGGTGTTTCATGTTTTTTAATTTTATTCGCTAAATCTTTAAAAATCAAGAGTTGGGACGAAGATGGATTAATAGAAATAATATCTCCAACTTTAACCAAATAAGAAGGAATTGTTATTTTTTTTGAATTGACTAAAAAATGGCCGTGATTAATTAATTGCCTGGCAACGATTCTGGAAGGCGCCAACCCCAATCGAAAAACAACATTTGAAAGTTGGCGTTCCAAAAGACCGATAAGCGATTCTGTTATTGAACCGGTTTTCTTCATCGCTTCTCCTACTATTTTCGCCAACTGTTTTTCTCTTAATCCGTAACTCGCTCTTATTCTTTGTTTTTCCAACAACTGCCGACCGTATTCCGATTTTGCCTTCCCCCGACTTTTTCCGTGAACGCCCGGCCGCTGCGGACGCCTAACCGTCACGCATTTCGGAGAACTGCAACGCTCCGCTTTCAAAAAAAGCTTTGTTCCTAAAGCGCGCTCTAATTTTTCTTTGGCTTTTATTCCTTTCATACTTTTAATTCTTTATATACCGTTCCCAAGACTCCGTTGATAAATTTAGAAGAATTTGGACCGCCGTAATTTTTCGCCAATTCAATCGCTTCGTTGATTGCCACTTTCGGCGGCACTTCCTCGGGATCGGCAAACAATAATTCGTACAATCCAATTCTTAAAATATTTCTGTCAATGATTGAAATCTGATTAAGCGGCCACTCCGGTGCCGCCTTCTCTATAATTTTATTTAATTTGTCAAAATTTTCAATAACCCCTTTAATAATTCTCCAGGCGAACTCCGGCTCATCGATGCCCGGACCGAATTCATTTAAATTTCTTTCGACAATTTTCGTTAAATCGGTTTTTTGACCGTAAAAATCCCATTCGTACAATGATTGTAAAACTA
>JAJZBA010000060.1 GCA_021799155.1 bacterium
ATAATTATAACATATTTTAATAATAAAGATGTGGATAACTTCGGTTGTGTATTGTATAATTGTATTATACTAATGACTATTTTAATCAAAAATATCCAACTCATCGACGGTACCGGCCGGCCGCCGATAAAAGCCGATATTTTAATAAAAAAAGAAAAAATCTACGCCGTCGGCAGTTTTCCGCGATACAAAGCGAATGAAATAATCGACGGCATGGGCGCTTATTGTTCGCCTGGATTTATAGACATCGATAGCGATTCCGACCATTATTTAACTTTGTTTTCCAATCCCGGCCAGAAAGATTTTTTGCTTCAAGGCGTAACAAGTATTATCGGTGGTCAATGCGGCGCGTCTTTGGCGCCGCTTCTTTACGGTTCTCTGAATTCAATAAAAAAATGGGCCGATATTAGCAAAATTAACGTTAACTGGCACACGCTCAAGGAATTTTTTCTAACCATGGAAAAATTTCCGTTAGGAATAAATTTCGGCACTTTTGTCGGTCATACGACCGTTAAACAAGATTTAACAAACAACGAAATTTCAAGAGATTTATCAAAAAATGAAGTAAGGGTTTTTAATTTGATTCTGGAAAGAGCCTTAAAAGACGGCGCTTTCGGAATATCTTTCGGTCTCGGTTACGCTGAAAATCAAAAAACTTCCTACAGCGAAATAAAAACGCTGACAGAAGTCGCGGCAAAACATAAAGGTCTTTGCGCAATTCATTTAAGAAACGAAAAAAAAGGATTAAGCGGTTCGATTAAAGAAGTAATCGCTCTCGCCAAGGAAACCGGCGCCAAAATTTTAATCAGTCATTTCCGGCCGCTCATCGGCTATTTAAAAGACTATCAGCAATCTTTGGAATTGATAAGCGAAAATTCCGACAAGGCCGATATTTATTTCGATATTTACCCTTTTGACGTCTCAACGGTTTTAGTCCATTCCTTTCTGCCGGAATGGCTGCAAAAAGAAAATGAGAAAACCATTCTTAAAGATATTGAAACTCCGGGGTTAAGAGAAAAAATTATTAAAGAATTGCCGCGGCTTAAAGGCGAAGAAACTATTATCATTAACGCGCCGAAACACGAATATTTGATCGGGAAATCGCTAAAAGAATTCAGCCAAAACAGAAATTTAAGCATCGCCGAAGGATTGTTGGAATTGATGAAACTGACGAATTTTCGAGCAGTTGTTTTTTATAAAAACATCAGCCTTAAAAAAACCGTAGAGACTTTGACTCACGAACGGGCGATTATCGCTTCAAACAGCGCTTGTTTTGGAGAAGAAAAAGTTATTAAACCGGAACGTTCTTACAAAACTTTTACAAAATTTCTGGAATTGGCGGAAAAAGATAAAATTCTTCCCTTAGAAAAGGCGATTTATAAAATTACCGGTTTGCCGGCGCAACGGCTCGGTTTGAAAGACAGGGGATTGGTCAGAGAAAATTATTTCGCCGATTTAGTGATTTTCAAAGACGCCGAAATCCGAGAAGTAATTTTAAACGGAAAAAGAACGGTTAAAGACGGACAATTTCAAAATGTCTTGGTGGGAAAAATTTTAAAACAAAATTTTTAATTTTTTAATTTTATTTTTAATTTTAAAAACATTCACACTTATTTCGAATTTTAGTTTATGTTTAGATTTCTCAAAGCAAAAAAAAACTATTCGCCTGATTATGTTTTTATTTCCTGTATCGTACTTTTGACGGTTTTCGGTCTGGTAATGCTGTCAAGCGCTTCTTCGGATTTGGGAAAATTAAAATTCAACGACACTTTTTATTATTTAAAACATCAGCTAATTTACGGTTTAACTCTTGGCATTGCCGGCTTTTTGACGACTTTTTTGATTCATTATCGTTTTTGGCAGAAATTAGCGTTTCCGCTTTTGCTTTTAAGCGTTCTAAGTTTAATTTTGGTATTTACGCCATTGGGCTTTTCGCATTCCGGCGCCAATCGTTGGCTCAATCTCGGCCCCTTATCGGTCCAGCCGGCGGAATTTTTGAAATTGACTTTTATTATTTACTTAAGCGCCTGGTTAAGTCCTTCGGCTTCGCTCGGGACAGGTTCAAAAAAAGGAAAAGGATTAGTCAGGCAGAAAAATCTATTCTCCGGCTATCTGCCGTTTTTAATTATTTCGGGAGTAATAGCGTTTTTAATTTTAATTCAGCCGTCAACCACCACCGTGGCGATTATTATGGCTGCCGGACTTTTGGTTTATTTTGTAAGCGGTGCCAGATTATCTTTTGTTTTGGGAACGATTCTTTTAGGATTAACTTGTCTGGCTTTGGTTGTTTTTATCACTCCCTATCGTTTTGAACGCGTTGAAACTTATTTTAAAACATTAATCGGTTCGCAAAGTATTGATTCGCAAGCCCAAGGCTATCATCTCGATAAGGCAAAAATGGCGATTGGTTCCGGCGGAGTATTCGGCGTCGGTTTCGGCAAATCAACTACTAAGTTCAAATATCTGCCGGAGCCGATAGGCGATTCGATTTTTGCGGTTATCGCCGAAGAATTCGGCTTTATCGGTTCAATTATTTTAATAGGAACTTTCTTAACGCTTTTTATCAGAGGCATCATTATTGCCAAAAAATCGCGCGACCAATTCGCCGCTTTAACAACTACGGGATTTGTCTCAATTATCGCCATTCAAACGTTTATTCATATCGCCGCAAATTCGGGAATTCTTCCTTTAACCGGCGTTCCCTTGCCTTTTATCAGTTACGGCGGAACTTCTTTGGCGATTTTTTTGACGATGGCCGGCATTATTGGTAATATAAGCAGGTACACTTAAAAGATCG
>JAJZBA010000061.1 GCA_021799155.1 bacterium
TCCGATCTCGGTAGAGTCGCCGAGTTTATAAGCGATAAAGCCGTGGGCATATTCATGAAAAGTGGCGGAAAGAATGATTACCAGATATAAAAATAATTTTAATGATAAAATTTCCATAATAATAATTAATACATCTTGACACCTGATACCTGATACTTAATACTTATTTCTATGAGACAATGCAAACTTTGCGGTAAAGGGTCAATTGTCCGCGGAGCCAGAAAAAAGCTTCGAGGTAAGTATAACCCAACGCCGAAAAAAAGAAAATATCCCAATCTTCAAAAAACGCGCCTCGCTTCGGGACAGCGAGTTTTGGCCTGCGCGAAATGCATCAAAAAACAGCGGGCCATCGTATAGTGGCAATATACACCCTTGGGGTGGGTGCGTCGGCGGTTCGATTCCGCCTGGCCCGAAAAATTCTTACAAACCAAAAAATCCCGCCGAAAACGGGATTTTTGGTTAGAATCAATTTTAATAAAAAATTTTTCACAACAAATTTCTTGATTGCGAAAACACACCAATAAACGAAACGATCGCCAATAAACTCATCGAGATAAACAACCATTGAAAACCAAACTCTATCACAATCAATCCGCCAATTAAAGTACCAACACTAGTTGCAATATTTGAAATCAATTTCCAATCAGAATATTCCTTTATGTGTCGTCCGCCGTCTAAATGTTCGGCAAAAATTGCATCAAAAGCGGGCGTCCCTAACGCTTCTCCAAATCCTAAAAGAATTTGTAAGAAAATTAAATAATAAACATTGGTTGTAAAAATAAAAAGAAACCAAGTAATAGCACGCACTAAAAACCCAGCCAACAATAAATATTCTTTTTCTTTAAGACGGTCGCCAATTTTAGAAATTATTAAAGTAAAAATAATAGTGGCTATCAAAAATGCAGACCAAGTTATACTTACAGAAAGAATATTTTTATCAAGCAGTCCGACGTACACGGCGTAAAGAGGTCCAAACAAACTCGCAGCAAAAACAAAAATTCCGTTATAGATGAATAAAATTTTAAGCGATTTATTATTCATGCTTGAAGATTAATAATTCGAAGCGAGAATCGAACCCTCGAGCGAGGCGGCTAATTCAATATGGTGGACCGTAGCGGATTCGAACCGCTGACCTCCACATTGCAAATGTGGCGCTCTACCAGCTAAGCTAACGGCCCATTCTTCTTTCGGTTTGGCTGTATTTTTCAACCGCTTTTTTAAATTCTTCAACCGAAAAATCAGGATAAAGAGTATTTGTAAAATAAAGTTGCGCATTAGCAACATCCCACATCATTAATCCGGCCGACCAGTGCGGCTCGCCGCCGGTGCGAATTACCAAATCAACCGGAGGTAAATCTTTCGTCCAAAGATTATTTTTGATTATACTTTCGTCAATTTTTAAATTTGCGCTTTGCTCTTTGCGATTCGCGATTCGCCTAATTGCGTCAATCATTTCATCAATCCCGCTGTAAGCCATTAAAAATGTCAGCCGATAATTATTGTAATTTTTTGTTTGAGTAATCGCCTCTTGAATCGCTTTTTTTACACTTTCCGGAAACATTTCTTTCCATCTGCCGATAACGTTAATTTTAATCCCGTTTTTATGAACTTCCTTGCTTTTCGCCAATTTTCTAAAATTTTGCTCAAAAATTTTTAATAAAAATTTTACTTCCTGAGACGGCCTTTTGGTAATATTATCTAGCGAAGAACCCCAAAAAGTAAAATAAGGAATTTTTAAATCCAAGACGGCTTTTAAAATTTTTTCCGTTGTTTTCGCTCCCTCGCGATGGCCAAAAAAGGGCGGCAGTCCTTTTTTCTTCGCCCAACGTCTGTTACCGTCAGGAATTAAAACAATATGTTGAGGTAAATTCATTCGGTGGACCTAGGCGGAATCGAACCGCCACCTAGTCGATGCCATCGACTTATTCTACCACTAAACTATAGGCCCTTTTTAAAATTTATTACTTAAAATTTTTGCGATTGCTTTTAAAATTTTTTACTTTTTTGTCATTTTATTATTGTACTCTAAATATTCTCGATGTGCAAGAATTTGCTATAAATTTTTAAAAAATGTAAAATAGATATAATCATTTAAAATTAAGCCCTTGTCGTTCAACGGACAGGACGTGGGTTTCCTAAACCTAAAATCGAGGTTCGATTCCTCGCGAGGGCACATGGAAAAATTTCAAAACGAAAAATACACCGAAAAACAATCGGAAAAATTCGAAAAAATTATCAAAGAGAACGGATTGACGGATGAAGACCCTGATTATTTCGTTTTCCATGTAAAAAATGCCGAGACTAAAGAAGAAAAAACAATCCGTCTTTCAAAAAAAGAAAAAGTTGATGTTAAAATAAATAAAAACCGCTTGACGCGTATTGATATTGAAGACGCCGTCAGAGCAACAAAAGAATTTCCCGATTTGCCACTAAAAGAAGCGCTTTTAAAATTAAATCTGAAAAATTCCGACAATACAATAAAATATCCGGAAATTTATAAATAAATGGAGGAGTGCCTGAGTGGTTGAAAGGGCCGCTCTCGAAAAGCGGTATACCGGAAACGGTATCGTGAGTTCGAATCTCACCTCCTCCGCCGCGAAATTCCAAACTACCAAAAAACCTGAAAACAAATCGGCTCGAACCATATTTTGGAAGGGTAAAAAATTTTTTAATCATGTTATGGCTAAACATTTTGATGAAACGAAATGGCAAGAAGCAATCCAACATCCTGATTGGTATTTGAAACTCTCTAATGATTACAAAAAATTGATGAAGAAAGCCGAGA
>JAJZBA010000062.1 GCA_021799155.1 bacterium
TAGACAGTTTTGATTTGGCTCTGGTTTCATTAGAGCGGGAAGGAAAAGCGGAAAGAGGAATGTATTTAATAAGAACCCAATTGGAAGATATTTTAAAACAAAATGGTCTGGAAAGAGTAATTGTTTCTATTGATCAGCCGTTTGACCCGGCGTTTCAGGAAGCGATTGCGGCGGTTGAATCTGACAAACCTTCTGGCATAATTATTGAAGAAGTGGAAAAAGGATATCTCTTGAACGGCAAATTAGTAAGGCCGGCGAGAGTGAAAGTATCTAAATAAATTCGAAGCACGAAGCACGAAATTCTAAACAAATTTAAAATTCTAAATTCAAATTTTCAAAAACGTTTTGAATTTTAGTTATTTGAATTTAAATATTGTTTCGGATTTCGATATTCGAATTTCGAATTTAAAATTTTTGTATGGCAAAAATACTTGGTATAGATTTAGGAACAACTAATTCGGCGATGGCCGTTGTCGAAGCCGGCGAGCCGAGAATTTTAGAAAATCACGAAGGCAATCGTACCACGCCCTCGGTTGTGGCTTTGTCAAAGTCAAACGAACGTTTGGTGGGATTATTGGCGAAACGCCAGGCCGTGGTTAATCCGAAAAACACGATTTTTTCTATTAAGCGGTTAATCGGCCGCAGTTTTGACGATCCGGAGGTTCAGCGCGACAAAGCTTGGCTTCCTTTTGATATTCAAAAATCGGCAACCGGCGGAGTGGAAATTAAGATGGGTGATAGGTGGTACAAACCCGAAGAAATTTCCGCCATGGTCTTGGCGAAATTAAAAGCCGATGCCGAAGCGAAACTGGGAGAAAAAATCGAGGAAGCGGTGATTACCGTTCCGGCTTATTTTGACGATTCCCAAAGGCAAGCCACCAAAAACGCCGGAGAAATTGCCGGTTTGAAAGTTCGCCGGATTATCAATGAACCGACGGCCGCGGCTTTGGCTTACGGTTTGAATAAGCAGAAGAACGAGCAGATTGTCGTTTATGATTTCGGCGGCGGCACTTTTGATATTTCGGTTTTGGAAGTGGCGGAAGATACGGTTGAGGTGAAAGCCACCGGCGGCGACACCCATTTGGGCGGAGACGATTTTGACAGAAAAATCATCGAACATTTGGTTGAAGAATATAAAAAACAGGAAGGTATCGATATTTCCAAGGACCCTTTGGCACTTCAACGCTTGAAAGAAGCGGCGGAAAAAGCCAAGCATGAACTTTCGACCGCTTACGAAACCGAAATCAATCTTCCTTATATTACTTCCGACGCTTCCGGTCCTAAACACTTTTTGATGAAATTGACGCGGGCGAAATTAGAAGAGTTGGTCAAACCTGAAATTGAACGCTCGATTGAATTGGTGAAAAAGACTGTGAGCGAAGCCGGTTTGAAAATTTCCGATATTGATGAAGTGATTTTGGTCGGCGGGCAGACCAGAATGCCGGCAATCCAGGAAGCGGTTAAAAATTTATTCGGCAAAGAGCCGCATAAAGGCATTAACCCGGACGAAGTGGTGGCAATCGGCGCGGCGGTTCAAGCCGGAATTTTTCAGGGCGACGTTAAAGACGTTTTGCTTTTGGATGTAACGCCGTTGACCTTAGGGATTGAAACTTTAGGCGGGGTGGCTACGCCGATTATTGAAAAAAACACGACGATTCCGACGCAAAAATCGCAGATTTTTTCCACCGCGGCCGATAATCAAACTTCGGTGGAAATTCATATTATTCAGGGCGAACGGCCAATGGCGGCCGATAACAAAACTTTGGCAAGATTTATTTTGGACGGCATTCCGCCGGCGCCCCGCGGTATTCCTCAAATCGAAGTAACGTTTGACATTGATGCTAACGGTATTTTAAATGTTTCGGCAAAAGATAAAGCAACAGGAAAATCCCAGTCAATTAGGATAGAAGCTTCAACTCAGCTTTCTAAAGACGAAATTGAAAAATTAAAACAAGAAGCGCTGGCTCATGCCGAAGAAGACAGAAAGAAAAAAGAATTAGTTGAAACTCGCAATCAGGCGGAGCAGGCGATTTATCTGGCGGAGAAATCCTTGAAGGACGTCGGAGATAAAGTTTCTCAAGATATTAAAGACGGCGTGAATAAAAAAATTGAAGCCCTTCGACAAACTCAGGGTTCCAACGATATTGAAGCCATAAAATCCGCGCTCGCCGAATTATCAACAGAACTTCAAAAAATCGGCCAAGCGATGTATAATAAAGGCGATGATGGACAACAATCGTCAACCGGCAACTCCGGAAGTTGAAATTGACCGTTCGATGCCGAAAATTATTGCCTTGGCCGCGGCCGGAATAATTTTTGCTTTTTTCTTCGGTTATTTTCTGAAATTATTCGTTCTTGAAAGTCGAACGGACTATTTAATTTTTTCTTTTTCGGCGTTTGTTTTATATCTGACAGTTTTTTTGCTTAACGTTTTTTTTATCAAAAGCGGTTCGCGAATCAGCTCGATAATTTTTTTAGAAAGTTTGGCGCTTTTGGGAGTATTTTACGATAAATTATCGCTAATGCTTGGCCTCGGCGTTTTGGCAAGCTTTTTAATTCTTCTTTGGGCGAATTATAGCGGAAGATTGGAACTCGAAAATATGTTGAAAATCCGCTTTTGGCGGGTTGGCAAGAAAACACTTCCTAAAGCGATTACGGCTTTGGCTTTGTTTGTTGCCGTCGCTTACGCGGGCGTTGGCAGTTTCGGCGAAAACGATTTTTTCATTTCTTCAAAGGACTTTGACAAACTTTTTTCT
>JAJZBA010000063.1 GCA_021799155.1 bacterium
GATCTATCGCTCAAGAATTTATAAAACATAAATATCACAACATCAGCCATCTAAAAGAATTGGGGTTAATTTATGTTATTCCATTGACTTTAGAAATTTCCGGCGAGACGTTGCGGAATTTTGGTTTAATTCTTCATTATTTCAGCGAGATAAAATTTTATTCCGATATTTTCAAAAAATTTAGCGAGGATGAGACCCTTCGGCAGGCTCAGGGTAAGCTTTTCGCTCAAAAAATAATTTCTCTGTTGCGCGGCGACGTGATTGACGAGAGATTGCCGAAATCGGATAAGTTTCAATGGATGATTATTCAGCGTTATTTGGCAAAAGACGATGAGAATGATTGGCGTTTGTTTGAACCGCATATCAACCCCGAGGCGCTTCATTGGGAAAGGGCGGAGAAATCGTTGGTTAAGATTGGCGAAAATTTTAATCATTTTTCGGCGGATCTCGCTTTTTGGCGGGATTTAAACTGGGTCGGCGATTATTTTAAAACCGAAACCGGAGTTGATGTTTTGGTAAGTTTTAATTTAGTTGATACGGCTATGTCATTAGTGAAAGAAAAAGAGCTTATAAAGTATCTTTATCATCACCAGGAAGCCCTATGGAATAAAATCTTTACGGAATATTTCAACGAAGAAAAACTGGAAGAGGCAATGAAGGAGAATATTATTAAAGGATATTTTGAAATTTAATTTCATTTTTAGATTTAATTTTTTAGATTTAATTTCATTTTTTAGTTTAGATTTTTGAGATTTTAAAGAGCCCCTCCGTTTACTATCACATGTGATAGTAAACGGGAATGTCCTTTTTACAAATTTTAATCAATATTATTAATTATTACTTTAATCAATATTATTAAAAAATTATTAAAGTAAATTATTAAAGAATTATTATTAAGGAAATGAAAGAAAATATGACATGAAAGAGAGAATTATCAAAGAAATTAACCAATTTAGAATGCGCAAAGAGTGGGAGAAATATCTTTGGGAAGAGTTTTTAAAAGAATTTGAAAAAGCTAATCCAAAGGAATCGGCAAAATTTTTGAATAATTTATTAAGCGACGATGAAAAATTTTCAATCACCAGAAGATGGGCGGTGATTGTTTTTTTGAAAGAAGGTCTTAGTTATAAAGAGATTGGAAGAATTTTATGGATTTCTCCAAATACCATTAGTGCTATAAAAAAGAGTATTGAAAAACGTTCTAACTATCGCAGTAGTCGTTATTACACCAATAAGAGTTTGGAGGAAAAAAGAAAAAGAATGAAAGGATTGCCGCCGCAGACAATTTTTGATTATTGGCTTAATTTCCCCTGGCCTAGTAAAAGCGGGAAAGGGCGTTGGAAATTTCTTAATTACCAAGGCTGATACTATCGCATGCGATAGTAAACATAAGACAACGATATTATTATGGGCAGATATTTGGGGCAACATTTTCTTGTTAATAAAAATAAAATCAAAAGAATCGTCGAGGCGTTGGAGTTGAAATCCGGCGATACAATCATTGAAATCGGGCCGGGGCACGGCGAGTTAACAACAGAATTAATTAATAAGTTTAAAAATTTAAAAGTTAAAAAGTTTAAAATCGTCGCGATTGAAAAAGATAAGAAACTTGCAGGCTATTTAAAAGAAAAATTTAAGAACGATAAAAATGTAGAAATTATTGAAGGCGACGCGCTGAAATTGCTGACGCAATTAACTAACGACTTACTACTTACGACTAACGACTATAAAATTACGGGCAATATACCGTATTACATAACCGGTTATTTATTCCGAATTCTCGGCGAATTAGAAAACAAGCCTTCGCTGATTGTTTTGACGATTCAAAAAGAGGTGGCGGAGCGAATTTGCGCGAAAATACAAACCCGCCGTCGCCAAGGCTATGGCGGACAAGGAATGAATTTACTGGCCGCCAGCGTGCAGTTTTGGGCAGAGCCGGAAATTATCGAGTATGTTTCTAGAAAAGATTTCCAGCCGATGCCGAAAGTGGACTCGGCGATTATAAAATTAATCCCTAAACCTTATACCCTAAACGCTAAATTCTATTACCAATTCATAAGAATTCTTTTTAAGCAGCCGAGAAAGACGATACTTAACAATTTAGTGTCAGGTGTCAAGTGTCAGGCATCAAGTAATAAACAAGAATTTAAAAGTTCAAAAATTTCAAGTTTAAAAGTTTCAAAAGAGGAGTTGATTGAAAAATTACGGAAAGCCGGCGTTAATCCGAGCAGTCGGCCGCAAGAGTTAAGTTTGGAGCAAATAATTAAGTTATCAACATTGTTTTAGGGCGGGTGAGTGGTATAATTAAAATAATAAAGTTTCAAAGTTTAAAAGTTTCAAGTTTAAATGAGCATAAAAACCGGAGCGACGATTTTAATTATCACCGCCGGAGTGGTTGGGGGTTATTTGATTGTTAAAAATTCCGGCCCGGCGGTTATTGAAAAACCCCAGAATAGTCCGAGTCAAAAATCAATCATATCCGAGAGCAGCAATCCGATGAAATGGGTAGAAAAAACGATAAACAGCGTGTCCGATGTTTTTAAAAAAACGCCAAAAGAAAATATAATCGCGTCAGAAATAAATAACTCGACTAATTTGACAGAATTGGTCGGCAAAGCGATAGCCGGTCAGATGAAAACTTTAGACCAAAGCGATAAAGGACTTGAAAATTTCGATATTAATAGTCCTGAAGCCCAAAAAATAATCCAAGAAACGGTTAGCAATTTGAGCGATTCAACTTCGCAGATCGGAA
>JAJZBA010000064.1 GCA_021799155.1 bacterium
GATCTGAATATCAGGAAATTTTTGGGAAAAATAATTTTTTTCTGGAACTCGGTTATCATCCTAATATAAAAGATGTCGTTAGGGTTAATGAAGGCTTGAAAAAATTATCGGAAATCACCGCTGCGCCTTTGGTCGCCACCCAGGATATTCATTATCTTAAAACCGAAGACGCCGATTATCACGATGTTTTATTAGCCGTTCAGACCGGCAACAGAATCGACGACGATGACCGCCTGACCCTAAAGGCCGACGATTTTTCGATGCGGCCGCCGGAAATAATGATTGATTTTTTTAAAGACCTGCCCGAGGCGATTGAAAACACAACAAAAATAGCGGAACGCTGCAACGTTAATTTAACACTTAATCAAATTCTGCTTCCGAAATTTCCCTTGCCGGAAAATATTTCCGCCGTTGATTATTTAAAAAAATTGCTAATTGAAAAATTGTCTAACCGCTACGACGCCTCCGATTCCAAAGTTTTGGAACGCTTGAATTACGAACTCGAAGTCATTGAAAAAACCGGTTTTGCCGATTATTTTTTGATTGTTTCCGATTTCGTTAATTGGGCGAAAGAAAGAGGCATTGTCGTCGGCCCGGGCAGAGGCTCGGCGGCCGGCAGCATTATTTCTTATATTTTAGGCATTACCGACATTGACCCTTTAAAATACGATTTGCTTTTTGAAAGATTTTTAAATCCCGATAGAATCGCCATGCCGGATATTGACATTGACTTCACCGATGTTAGAAGAAACGAAGTTTTTGCCTACTTAAGACAAAAATATGGCGAAAACCGCGTTGCTCAAATTATTACTTTCGGAACAATGGCGGCCCGAGCCGCGATACGCGACGCCGGCCGGGCATTAGGCCAGCCCTACGGTTTTTGCGATCAATTGGCAAAATTGATTCCTTTTGGCCAGACGCTGGAAGAATCTTTAAAAAACGTCGCCGAATTAAAAGAACTTTACCAAAAAAATCCCGACGCCAAAAAAATAATAGACGCCGCCAAACATCTGGAAGGCGTTGCCAGACACGCCTCGGTTCATGCCTGCGGAATAGTTGTCAGCAAAGAACCGCTGACCGACTTCGTTCCGCTCCAGCGCTCGCCGCAAGACCTTAATGCTATCGTCACTCAATTTGAAATGCACAGTATTGAAGACTTGGGGTTGCTGAAAATCGACTTGTTGGGCTTGAAAAATTTGACAATTATCGAAGAAACAATTCGTTTGATTAAGGAACTTCATGATGAAAACATTAATATTTCAAAAATTCCGCTCGATGATAAAAGGGTTTATAAAATTCTCCAAGACGGCGACACGACCGGTATTTTCCAATTAGAATCTTCGGGAATGCGGCGTTATCTCAAAGAATTGAAACCGACGGAATTTGAAGACATTATCGCAATGGTCGCGCTTTATCGACCGGGACCGATGGAACTTATCCCCTCCTATATCAATCGCAAACACGGAAGAGAAAAAATCGCTTATCTTCATCCGAAACTGGAACCGATTTTAAAAAACACTTACGGTATCGGCATCTATCAGGAACAAATGATGAGAATCGCCAGAGATTTGGCCGGCTTTACTTTGGCCGAAGCCGATACCCTGCGAAAAGCCATCGGCAAAAAAATCAAGACTCTTCTTGACTCTCAAAAAGAAAAACTGATAAAAGGAATGATTGAAAACGGCATTGATAAAAAAACCGCCGAGGCCGTTTGGGAGCTTTTTCCGCCTTTCAGCCGTTATGGATTTAACAGAAGTCATGCTGCCTGCTACGCTTTAATTGGTTATCAAACCGCTTATTTAAAAACGCATTACCCTATCGAATTTATGACGGCGCTTTTCAACGCCGATTCCGGCGACGTCGAACGAATCGCCTTCTTAATAAATGAGGCCAGAAAATCCGGCATTGAAGTTTTACCGCCGGACATTAATAAAAGCTTCGTCAATTTTGTTCCAGAAGAAAACAATATCCGCTTCGGACTTTTGGCAATAAAAAACGTCGGCCAAAATATTGTTGATGCGATTATTCAGGAAAGAATAGTCGGCGGGCCTTTTAATAGTTTCGTTGATTTTTTAACCAGAGTCTATCATAAAGATTTGAATAAAAAATCACTGGAAAGTCTCATTAAAGCCGGAGCTTTTGATTCCTTAAACATTGAAAGAGGCCTGCTGTTGACGAATATTGAAGAAATTCTTTCTTTCAGCCAGAATATTAAAAAAACGAAAAACGGCGGCCAAAAACTCCAAAATAATTTGTTCGGCACGGATTATGCTGCACCGGCGGTTCTCAAATTTAAAACCGACAACGGCGCGGCTTCCGATTCGGAAAAACTCAGTTGGGAAAAAGAGTTGCTGGGACTTTATATTTCCGGTCACCCCTTGGACCGCCATCGAGAAAAAATCAAGAACAGCAATATAAAATCGATTAAAGAAATTTTGAAAGCGGGTGCGACAAACGGCAACGGTTCTAAAATCATAGGAGCAATTTCCAAAATTAAAAAAATAATAAGCAAAGTCGGCCAGCCTATTTTATTCGTAGAAATTGAAGACAAAAGCGGCTCTTTGGAAATGGTGGTGTTTTCCGACACCTTGGCGAAAAATCCCGGCATTTGGCAGGAAAACAAAGTTATCGTCGCCAATGGCCGGCTGTCTTATCGAAACGACGAACCGAAGTTTATTTGCCAGCAAGCAACGGAATTAAATTAAAATATGATAAT
>JAJZBA010000065.1 GCA_021799155.1 bacterium
GTAATGGGTTCGATTCCTCTCCCTGTGAGGGTGCTTGCGGGTAATCTATTGATTTATAGCGGAGAAAATTTGCTTGATGAAATTCAATATGCAGGTCAGTGGGGCGTTATCCCACCTATTAGTTATGGAGCAAGAAAATTTTCAGAAGGAATGGCAGAATCGGTAGCATCGAGATTTGGAGGGAAGTAATTCCCTCCTTTTTATAAACTTGTATTTTAAGTTATCCACAGGAACCCCCTTTTTTATTTTTGAATATTTTTTATAATTATTATTAATGAATGGATTATTTTCAAATAAATTTTTTATTTTATTTCTTATCTTAACGGTTTCTTTGTATTCTTTTTCTGTTAAAATAGCTCAAGCGGGTAAAGGATTTTTTACAATTTTATCGGTGGTTCTTATGGTGGTTGCCATTGTTTTTCAACAGTATTGGGTACCTGAAATGCTAACAACGTATGTATTTCCAGGCGGATACATGACGACTGCGACGGCTATGTTTGGAACAGGTGCAATCTTAGCTGGTGGCACAATATTAACAGGCGCGGCTGCCTGCGCTGAAGGACTAATTTGTGCTGGTGGCGGCTCTTCCGGCGGTATCCCCACAATCGTTTCTTCGGAAGCCGGCGGCTGTCGGTATCAAATTCCTTTGACTTTTTATATTCCTGCCTACGGTCAAGGATGGCAGGAAAAACTTTATTATTATGATAATGACGGAAATAGAGTGGAACTTCCTTCGGGAACGCAGAGATATAGACCTTGCAATTTTCGGTGGTTCGGCTGGAGTTTTAATAAAGAACAGCCAGAAAATAATATTTATGATTGCGGAACTGAAGATACTCCAAATAATTGCGCCGTTCCGGATTCTAACGGAAGTTATGCGTTAATAACAAATCCTAATCCGTGGGGCGGAAATCCTCAACAGCAATGCGTTAATGTTACAACTTCTTGTGAATCAGGATCTGCTGGTGAAGGCAACCAGATCGCTCTCTATCGTTTTACTTTGCCAATTACAGCCAGTCAGGAAACTTTGAATAACTGGTTTATGAATTCTATTAAAAATCAGGTTGGCAACGGTTTTACCAGTATTGGTAGTGGTTTTGGTGGTAATTCATCCTACTGGACCTCTTCGGATTCCGGTCCTTTTTCAACAGTTTCTGCTTCTCAAATCTGTTCTGGTAATACTTGCCGAATCAACGATTCTACCGCTCCTGAGGATTCTTATGTTGTTTACGGAGCAAAGATATTGGGGAACTATGCTTCCAGAGAGGAAGTTCCTGGTCCTGGCGACTCCACATCATATGTTTGTAATTCAAAACCTAATAAATTCTTAAATACTGATAATTCATCTTCTGTCCAATTTCCATTTATCAATACAGGAGATAAAAAAGAAGGTCCTTCTTGGGGTACGGGCAATGCTTTCTTGGGACCTTACAAAACCCAGAAAGCCGAATGTCCGGCGGAGGCGGTGGCCGACGTTAAACTCACCACCCTCGGCTGTAAATCTGTTGCCGTTACTGTTAAAGTCAACGATGTATCGCAGTATTCCGGCTTTGACGTTTATGCCAATGATAAATTCGTTGGCAGTCAAAACATTATTACCAAAGAAACGGTTTATACGATTCCAAACCTTTCGAGAAAGTCAACGAATAATTTCAAAATCTCGGTTAAAAGAAAAGATAACCTTATTCAAGATTTCCTTCTTAATAGCATAACAACGGTTTGTCCTCCGGAATGTCGGATTACCGCCAATCCCGATAAGTTGGTTTTCCCGAAAGGAGAAACGCAATTATCCTGGAACTGTCTTGATGAAAACAATAATTCAACCGCCGATTCTTGCTCTATTTTTTCGACAATTTTACCTTTGAATTATTCAAATTTCAGCAATTTCTGTTCTTCGGGATTAAAAGGTTCAATGACGAAAATCAAAATGGAAAACATGACCGAAGAACAAGAATCTTGCTCGGTTGTCACTACCAAATCATCAGCTCAAATCAGTCTGGATAAACCCGCTACTTTCTTTTTGTCCTGCAAGAATCAAGACGGTTCATCTTTGAATTCTGCCTTTGTTGATTTTCTGAGACCGGTTTATCAGGAGATAACACCGAGGTAAATTAAAGTATCATCATTTTAATCAAATTCTAATCGTTTTTTGCCAAATAATAATATCTTGTTCATTATTATAATTAATGTCGTAAGTGCCGTTTGGCAGAATAATACCAGCATAATTTTCTTTACCGTTCATTATAATCGGCAAATTATAATAAAAAGAATTAACACGAAGAGCATTTAAATTTAACCATTTATAATGCTGTGTAAAGGGGCCGACAAACCAATCATTATTTGACGGCGCAAAAATCAATTGCGCACCATTTCTAAAAATCTTATAAAAATTGAAAGGATTATGCGATTCAATACAAATTAAAACGCCGATTTTAAAATCTTTAGAATTTAAAAGGGAGAAAGGCGTTTCGTTAGGAGAATAATTCGGATTATAACGGAAAGATAAACCCGGCGGAATTTTCCAAATCCAACGACAGTAAAAAGGAATCCAATCAAACGGCCAATACTCTGAACCAAGCATCAAATCCGATTTATGATAAATTCCATTAATTTCGCCTGTTTTATCAAACAATAAAATAGAATTGTATTTTTTGCCGTTTTCGATTGTATTAAGTCCGGCAATAACATTAGTTTGATAATCTT
>JAJZBA010000066.1 GCA_021799155.1 bacterium
TCCGATCTTTCTTGTTTTTGCTATGTTAACCACGATTTATTTAGGAATGGTTTTGGGATATAAGCCGTATTTAAATTCTCGGATAAAAAATCTTGATAAAGAAATTAATAATTTAACTCAGGCAATCGACGATGTTCAGCAAAAAAGTCTTGCTAATTTTTATTCTCAATTGGTTAACATTCAAAATTTATTAGCCCATCATCCGAACGCTTCCAAACTTCTTGATTTTTTGGAGAAAAATACTCACAGCCAGGTTTATTATCTTTCTTTAAACTTGTCTCTGGCAGAAAAAAATTTAAAACTTGAAGGCAACGCTCCTGATTACGACGTTTTAGCTCAGCAGTTGGAAATATTTAGGAAGGCGCCGGAAATTGAACGGGTTTTCCTTGAAGATTCGAAATTATCGGAGGAAAAAGGAATCCGCTTTTCCGTTCGTCTTATTTTTAATCCAAATTTAGTGGGCTTATAATCGTGATATGAAAGCTTCAACAAAAAGAATTTTAAGTATTTTGACAGCGATTTTTATGATTATCGCTTCGATTTTCATTTACAGTTCTTTAATCAGGCCGGTTTATTCGGAAATAAAAAATTTAAGAAGTGAAGTTGCCGGCCGGCTGGAATTGGTCGATAAGCATAAAACTTCCATCGATCAGGTTAAAAAGATTTTAGGCGAATATCAGGGCGCCGTTCAGATTCAAGATACAGTTTCAACGATTTTACCGCCAGAACAAAATCTTCCTTCGGCAGTTTATCAAATCAGCAGATTGGCGAACGTGAACGAATTACAACTCGAGCTTTTGTCGGCCCAGCAATTAGCGCTCAAACCTTCAGCTCAGCCTAGCTTGGTAAAAGGAGTGGGCACTTTAAGATTTAATTTGCGAGCCGTCGGCAGTTACGAAAAATTTAAATTTTTTCTTCAAAATCTGGAAACTAATATGAATTTGATGGATTTAGCGAGTCTTAAAATAGAGCCCCAGATCAAAGGCGCGAATAAATTTAATTACACGTTAGTTGTTGACGCTTATTATCAAAGCGAGTAAATATGGCAATCGTCATTCAAGAAGAAAAAAGAAAAATAAACTGGTTCGGCCTCGGCGTGATATTTTTAATAGTAGCAACGGTTTTTACTATTATTTATTATTTGTTTTTTGTTAGTCCGCCGTTAATTGAAAAAGTGGCACCGTCGAAACTCCAATCAATCAAAGAGCTTTCCTTAATAAAATTAGACCCCAATGCGGTTATTAATGACCAGCGTTTTCAAACCCTTAAGATATACGCGAATCAAATAGAAATCGGACCGGTCGGCAAAACTAATCCGTTTATGAGGTAATGGATAATAAAATTTTACTCCAATCACTGACAAAGGAAGGTCTTTTAACGGAAGAAATAGGCAAGAAGCTTCTTCAAGAGGCTTCTTTATTAAGGAAAAATGTTGAAGAACTGATTTATGAGCGCCGACTGGTTGATGAAGAGGTTCTGGCTAATTTGAAAAGCCGGATTTTGGGCGTGTCTTACAAAAAAATAAAAATTGAAGAAATCGATGAAGAACTTTTAAAACTCATTCCCGAAGAAACCGTTAGAAATTACAAAGTGATTCCTATCAGTAAAACAGCCGATCTTTTTGTGGTTGGAATGCTTTACCCCGACGATTCCAAAGCGCAGGAAGCTTTGAAATTTATCGCTAAACAATTAAAAGTCAATCTTGGCGTTTATTTGATCACCCATTCGGAATGGGAAGCGATGTTAAGGCGTTATTCTCCTTATCGCGGCGAAGTTGAAGCCGCGATAAGGTCGCTTAATTTGTCTGCCGGCCGCGGCTCCTCGGGAGGTTATAAAACCATTCAACTGGAAGAAGGGGCGGCGGTTTCCGAAGAGGCGCCGATTATCAGAATTGTGGCCTCGACTTTAAAAGAAGCAGTCTGGCAAAAAGCCTCGGATATTCACATTGAACCCCAGCGGGATAAATTAAGAATAAGATTTCGAATAGACGGTGAACTTCAGGAAGTTTCTTCAATGCCGATTGAATTGCATCAACCGATTGTATCTCGTGTTAAAGTGCTTTCTAATTTAAAAATCGACGAAAATCGAATACCGCAGGACGGTCGTTTTCGGACCGTGCTTTTCGGGCGGGACATCGATTATCGGGTCGCCACTTTTCCGACGCCGGTCGGCGAAAAAGTCGCCATCAGAGTCTTGGACCCGACAGTCGGATTAAAAGGGCTTGAAGAATTGGGATTGGTTGGTAGAAATTATCAGACAATAAAAGACGGAATAGAAAAACCTTACGGAATGGTTTTAATCAGCGGACCGACCGGTTCCGGAAAAACAACCACTCTTTACGCTATAATGCAGGTTTTAAATAATGAGAACGTTAACATCGTCAGTCTGGAGGACCCGGTTGAATATTTTATCGACGGATTGAATCAATCCCAGGTTAGGCCGGAAATCGGTTATGATTTCGCTTCCGGACTTCGCCAGATTCTTCGCCAAGACCCCGATGTCATTATGGTCGGCGAAATCAGAGACAATGAAACTTCCGGTTTGGCGGTTCATGCGGCTTTGACCGGTCATATCGTTCTTTCAACGCTTCACACCAATAATGCCGTCGGTGTTATTCCGCGTTTGATTGATATGAAGATTGAACCGTTTTTGCTGCCGGCCGCTTTGAATT
>JAJZBA010000067.1 GCA_021799155.1 bacterium
CGATCTAGTAGCGGCGATTGAAGAAGGTTTTCGCCGCGCTTGGCCGTCAATCAGGGATTCCAATATATCTACAATCATCACCTCGGTCATTCTTTATTATTTCACTACCAGTTTTATTAAAGGATTTGCTTTGGCGTTATTGATTGGTGTTTTGGTAAGTATGTTCAGTGCAATTACGGTAACAAGGACTATGTTGAGGGCATTTATTAAAAACTCTACGAATATGCAAATAAAACACTAATATACAAATTATACGAATTCGTATGTTCGTGCTATATTCGTATATTAGTGAAGTTTATTTATGAATATTATCGGTCATCGAAAAATTTTTCTAACAATTTCCGGAATTTTGGTTTTAGCCGGCATTGCGGCGGTTTTGGTTTTTGGCTTAAAACCCGGCATTGATTTTGTCGGCGGCACACTCTGGAATATTAAACTTTCAACTAACGATCAACGACTAACAACCGGTGATGTAAAAGAATTTTTTGAGAGAGATTTGGGCGTAAAAAACATCACGGTTTTTCCGGCAGAGAATGATAGTTTCCTCGTTCGTTTGCCGCATATTTCCGAAGCGGAACATCAAAATTATTTTTCGGCGTTGAAAAATAAATTCGCGGACGCGGAGGAATTGCGATACGAGGCAATCGGCCCGACTATCGGCAAAGAACTGAAAAGAAAAGCCTTTTGGGCGATTGCTTTGGTTTTACTCGGCATTTCTTTGTATATCGCTTATGCTTTCCGGAAGGTTTCTTATCCGATTAAATCTTGGAAATACGGGATAATTACCCTAATTACGCTTTTTCACGACATTACTATTCCAACGGGTTTGTTGGCGGTTTTGGGTTGGAAATTAGGAATAGAGATTGACACCAATTTCGTAGTCGCCTTATTGGTGATAATGGGTTTTTCGGTTCATGACACTATTGTAGTTTTTGATCGAATCAGGGAAAATCTTTCAATTAATCGCGGCAGTCTGGATTTACCCGTTATTATTAATAATAGCGTTAACCAGACGATTGCTCGTTCAATCAACACTTCTTTGACGCTTATTTTGACGCTTTTGGCTCTGTTTTTCTTCGGTCCAATCACTCTTAAATATTTTATTCTAACCATTTTGGTCGGAGTCACTCTCGGAACTTATTCTTCAATTTTTGTCGCCAGTCCGCTTTTGCTTTTCTTTAGAAAAATTGACAGATAAATATAATTTTGGTATCTTAAGATAAATAAAAATGCCCAGTAGTGAGCCCGCGATATATTCAATCCAATTTTTCTTGCTATTGGAGCAAAAACAGGGATTAATTAAATAGAATAAATTTTAATAATTTTCAAACTGCGATGGATTGAATTGAAAAATTGTCATCGCGGGTCTACTATTGGGTATGCTTAGTTCAACTATTAATAATTTGGTAAGCGATTTAAAGCCGCGTCAGCGGGAAGTTTTAGTTGGCCGTTTTGGCTTAAACAGCGGCGAGAAAAAGACTTTGGCGGAAATTGGCGAAAAGTACGATTTAACTCGCGAAAGGGTTAGACAAATAGAAGAGGAGGCCTTAAAAGCAGTTCGAGATAGGCTTTCTCAAGAAAAAGAAACAATAGAAGAAATTTTGGATTTGATTTCCGGCCATCTCGATAATCTCGGCGGTTTGCGTCAAAACGATTTGTTCCTTATTGAAATTAAGCATCTTTTAAATGATAGCAGGCTCCATTATTGGCATTTGAGATTTTTGTCCGAAGTCGCCGGCCTGCCGCTTTATCATCCGATCAACGACGATTTTCATAATTTTTGGTATTTGGATGAAAGACAAATTGAACTCGCCGCTCGATTCGCCGCGCGATTGGAAAATTTAATCGCCGATAAAAAAGAAGAAACCGTTGTCGCCGGACGTTTTCATGATTATTTCGCCAAAGCGGTTAAAATTTCCCGTTTGCCGCATTTCGTCGCTTTAAATTATCTTTCGGTTTCGAAAAAATTCGGAATCAATCCTTTTGGCGATTTAGGTTTGAGCCATTGGGAAGAAATCACCCCTAAGACTATCGGCGGAAAAACTTATCTGATTTTGAAAAAACACGGAGCCCCTTTGCATTTCAGAGACATTGCCGAGGCGATTAACAGGGCCGGATTTAATCGGCTTAAGGCTCTTCCTCAGACGGTTCATAACGAACTCATCAAAGACCCGAGATTTGTTCTGGTTGGCAGAGGAACTTACGGTCTTAAAGAACACGGCTTTGTTCCGGGAACCGCAAAAGACGTAATTTTCCTGATTCTAAAAGAAAAAGGTCCGCTTCCTTTTGAAGAAATAATGGATGCGATTTCGAAACAGCGTTTCCTAAAGAAAAATACGATTGTTTTAAATCTTCAGAACAGAAAATTTTTTCGAAAATTGAAAGACGGCAGATATAGTGTGCGATAATTCAAAAATCAAAAATCAAAATGCAAAATTAAAGTATTTCGCTCCGCGAAACATTTTATAATTTTACATTGTCCATATCTATCTCGTATAATTGTGGAACAATTTAAATTTTTTTGATTGCGTTTCT
>JAJZBA010000006.1 GCA_021799155.1 bacterium
TCTATAAAGAAAAAATAAAATTGCTGTAAATTTGAAAACTGTTAAGGTACCAGTGCCGAAAAAATTCCGTAATCCGATAAAGAAAACGATTAAAAAGATAAGTGAAAATATTCATTTGTGGGCGTGGAAGGAATCGAACCTTCGACCCCGTTCTTATCAGGAACGTGCTCTACCACTGAGCCACACGCCCAATTTATCTAAAAATTTTATTAAATTTTCAAATCTTTTATGATGAAGCGTTGCGTTGCAACCTACCAACTGAGCCACGCGCCCAAAAAATTAAAATTTTGAATTACTTAATTATCCCTAACTTTTTCAATCCTTCCAAATCAAATCTAATAATCTTTTGGTTTTCTGACAAGTTAGGATTCAAAGCAGTATTAATGTTTTTAATCAAGAAATTTATCGAAAAGGCGAAAAATCCGAAAACTGCCACCAACAAAGAAACACCGATTGCTATAAAAATAATTTCTTTTTTCATACTAACTAAAATGAAAACACTTGGCCGGTCAGTAACGCCTTAAAAGCTCCGTCCTGCCGACTAAGATCCAATGTTTCAATTTTAACAAAATACCGGCTGTTTTTAAGAGTTTTTAAAAAGCCTAAAAAATTATCAAAAGGCCCTTGGCTAACAACGGTAAAACCGATTCTTCCCGGCTCATTGGCGTTCCCTAAAATCTCCTGCCCCAAACTTGAATTTATGTTTACTTGATTCTGCCTCGCAATCATGTTTAAATCACTGGAGAAACTTATTAATTGGTCTCTGGTCGGTAAAAGACTTTCTAATTCTACCAGATAATGCTTGGCTTTTTCCGAATCCTGTCGCAATAATGCCAAAGATTCGGCCATTGCCACTCTAAAATTCAAATCCTTTTGCGATTGTTCTATTTGATTTGCCAATTTTGCGATGTCGGAACCGAGGAAAAACAAGGCCCCCGCCAAAACCAAACAAATCCCCAAAGGAACGCCGATATTTATAAACAGACGTTTTTTAAACTCCATTTTTGATTATAATACATGAAAAAAGAAATAAAGACAATCTCTCTCAATAATTCCGACTATCCTTCGCTATTAAAAGAAATTTCCAACCCTCCTTTAAAAATCAATATCTTGGGGAAACTTCCCGACGAACAAAAAACAAAAATCGCTGTTGTCGGCACCCGCAAAGCCACCACCGAAGGCAAAACGATCGCTAGAAAAATAGCCCAAAAATTAGCCGAACTTGACATTGTGGTTGTCAGCGGATTGGCGATGGGCATCGATACCGCGGCGCACGAAGGCGCGCTACTTGGCAACGGCCAAACAATTGCCGTCTTGGCCTGCGGCCTTGATGCGATTTATCCGGCACAAAATGAAAATCTGGCTAAAAAAATTTTAGCCGAAAGAGGAGCGATTATTTCCGAATACCCGGTCGGTACACCAACTTTGCAACATCAATTTTTAGAACGCAATCGAATTATCAGCGGCTTGTGTGCCGCCACAATTATAATTGAAGCGCCGGAAAGATCCGGCTCCCTGGCAACCGCCAACTGGGCGGTTCAACAGGGCCGCGAAGTTTTCGTAGCGCCCGGCCCCATAAACCATCCGAATTATCGCGGTTCGCATAAATTAATCAGAGACGGAGCGAGATTAGTGGGTTCGGTTGAGGATATTTTGGAAGATTTACAATTAGAAATTCCAAATTCCAAATTCCAAATTCCAAACAAATCCCAAATTCCAAATCCTAAAATTCAAAACATAAAAGACAAAAACCAATTACTCGTCTACGAAACTCTTCGGGAAGCGGGCGCGCCGCTGACAATTGACAAAATTATTCAACTCACTAAACTTGAACCGCAAATAGTTAATCAAGCGATTGCCGTTTTGATTATTCAGGAAATAATTGAAGAAACGGAATCGGGTTATATAGTTTAGCCACTAGGGGTTAGGGTTTAGCCAATGGGATAAAAATTACCCTATACCCTAGTCGCTAGTGACTAATGACTAATTTATGAACTTAGTAATAGTTGAAAGCCCAACGAAGGCAAATACAATTTCAAAATTTCTCGGTAAAGAGTACAAAGTCGAATCTTCTTACGGCCATGTTAGAGATTTGCCGAAAAGCAAACTCGGCATTGACGTTGAAAAAAATTTCGAACCGCAATATATAATTCCGATCAAAGCCAAAAAAAGAGTCGGCCAACTTAAAAAAGAGGCTGGAAAAGCAGACGCGGTTATTTTAGCGACTGATGAAGACAGGGAAGGAGAGGCTATTGCCTGGCATTTAATTCAAGCGCTCGGATTAAACGGCAAATCGCAAAGCGCAAAGCGCATCGTTTTTCATGAAATCACTAAATCTGCTATTGAAGAAGCCATTAAGAAACCTCGCGACATTAACATTGATTTGGTCAATGCCCAGCAAACACGCCGCGTTTTGGACCGCTTGGTCGGATATAAACTCTCGCCGTTTTTATGGGAAAAAGTAATGAAGCGTCTTTCCGCCGGAAGAGTCCAGTCGGTGGCTCTGCGCTTAATTGTTGAACGGGAAGAAGAAATCAAAAATTTTATTCCCCAAGAATATTGGACAATCATAGCGATTTTACAAAAATCGCAAATCTTAAAATCAAAATCACAAATTCCAAACCCTTTTGAATCAATTTTGTTCGCGATAAACGGAAAGGGATTGGAAAAATTCGACATCCCAAACGAAGAAGGGGCAAAAAAAATAGCCGCCGAGTTGGAAAGGTGTGATTACAAAGTGCTCTCCGTTGATAAAAAAGAAACAAGAAGAAATCCTTTACCGCCTTTTACCACCAGTTCTTTGCAGCAAGAGGCTATCAGACGCCTGCGTTTCTCCGCCAAACAAACCATGCGCCTGGCCCAAAATCTTTACGAAAACGGTTTTATCACCTATATGAGAACCGATTCTTTAAATCTTTCCAAGGAATCTGTTTTTGCCGCCAAATCTTGGATTGAAAAAAATTTGGGAGAAAATTACGCCGTTTCCGCGCCGAAATTTTTCAAAACAAAATCAAAACTTGCCCAAGAAGCCCACGAAGCCATTAGGCCTACCAACCCGTTCACGACGTCGGACGCCATAAAATTAGAAAACAATCAAGAAAAGAAACTTTACGATTTAATCTGGCGCCGTTTTATCGCTTCCCAGTTGCCGCAAGCAATTTTTGAATCCGTAAACGTCGTTATTGAAGCAAAAAATTCCACAAATAATTATCAATTAAAAACGATCGGTTCTTCTTTGAAGTTTGACGGATTTTTGAAAATCTGGCCAAGCCGGTATGAAGAAAAAATTTTGCCGCAGCTGGAAAAAAACGATGCCTTGGAATTGGAAGAAATAAAACCGGAACAACATTTTACCGAGCCGCCGCCTCGCTACGACGAAGCATCGTTGGTTAAAATTCTCGAAGAATACGGCATTGGCCGTCCCTCGACTTACGCGCCGATTATCTCGGTAATTCAAGAAAGAAATTACGTCGTTAAAAACGAACAACGGAAATTCGAGCCGACCGAAATAGGTATTGCCGTCAATAAAATCTTAGTCAACCACTTCCCCGAAATCATTGATGTAAAATTCACCGCGAAAATGGAAAACGAATTGGACGAAATCGCCCAAGGAAAAGAAAAATGGCAAAGAGTTATAAAAGAATTCTATGACCCTTTTTCAAAAAATCTCGAGCAAAAATATCAGGAAGTGGAAAAACAAAAACCCATCGAAGAAAAAACCGACGAAATCTGCGAAAAATGCGGCAAACCGATGGTAATAAAATACGGGAGATTCGGAAAGTTTTTAGCCTGCTCGGGCTTTCCGGAATGCAAAAACACAAAAAAACTTTTAACAGAAGAAGAAAAAAATCTTGGCAAATGCTCCAAATGCGGCCAAGGCGATATAATCAAACGCCGCACTAAACGGGGAAGATTTTTTTACGGATGTTCGAGATATCCCGAATGCGACTTCGCGAGTTGGAATAAGCCAGAAAAAGCAATGGCTGAATAATTTTAAACTTAGATTTTAAAAATTTTTTAAATAAAAAAGGGCGCTCTATTCAAATAGAGCGCTTTTATTTCAGAAGGAATTCATTAGTTCGTTGTATGCGTTTGTTGATATGAATGAGTATTGTGCATCACACATTAAGCATTGCGTAGGAACATCGCGCGGGTCTGCTAATATCGATAAACTACATTTGCAACACGTATAAGAACATAAGGGATCTTCTCTGTCGATAGGAAAACGCGATCCACCCATAGCACACCTCCTTTTATTTTGGTCGAGGCGACCGGTCGCCACTCCGGCTTTACCATTATGTTGTAATGGTCGAGGTCGCACGGCTAAACCTCCCGCCCCGTCATCCTTTATTAAATAAGATTTGAAAAGACTCTAAAAAAAGAATAAACTAAAAACGCTATGGATGTCAAGGACTTGTTAAAACTCGTCGAAAAACCGAATGACAAAGACGCTAATTTAATCCACCGCGCTTTTGAATTCAGCCGCAAAGCCCATCAAAATCAAAAAAGGAAATCCGGCGAACCTTATTTTAATCATTGTTTTGAAACCGCTTTGAAATTAGCCGAATGGCGTCTTGATGGCTCGACCATTGCCGCCGGACTACTTCACGACGTAATCGAAGACGCGGGAATCAGTTTTGAAAAACTTAAAAAAGAATTCGGCGAAGAAGTTGCTTTTTTAGTCGAAGGCGTAACCAAGCTCGGCCATTTAAAATACCGAAGCCGCCAAGAACAGCAAGCGGAAAACTTAAGAAAAATGCTTTTAGCCATCAGCAAAGATTTAAGAGTAATCCTCATCAAATTAGCCGACCGGCTCCATAATATGAAAACCTTAAAATTTCTGGCGCCGATAAAACAAAAAAGAATCGCTCTGGAAACTTCGGATATTTACGCTCCGTTGGCGTATCGGCTGGGAATGGCGAATTTAGCCGGAGAATTGGAAGATTTAGCCTTTCCTTTTCTTTACCCTTTGGAATACAAATGGATTCTGGAACACGTTAAAGACCGCTACGAAGAACGCCAGAAATATTTAAGAAAAGTCGAGGAAACCCTTGTAAACACCTTGAAAGAACATAATATTTTCCCGCTTAAAATCGATTCCCGGGCCAAACGCTATTCAAGTCTTTATAAAAAACTTCTTCGCAACGATATGAATCTGGAACAAGTTTACGATTTAATAGCCTTAAGAATCGTCGTTAAAACCGTTGAAGAATGCTACGCGGTTTTAGGAATTATTCACCAACTCTGGCCGCCGCTCCCGGGAAGAATCAAGGATTATATCGCCTTACCAAAACCCAACGGCTATCGCAGTTTGCACACGACGGTTTTTTGCCTTGATAACAAACCTACCGAATTTCAAATCCGAACTCTGGAAATGCATGAAGAGGCAGAAAACGGTATTGCCGCTTATTGGGCTTACGCCCAAGCAAAAGAAACAAAAGAGTACCAAAAAGAAAAAGCCATTTTTGCCGATAAAAAAGAGCTCGCCTGGATTAACCAATTAAAAGAATGGCAGAAAGAAGCGCTCGGCTCAAAAGAATTTCTCCAATCTTTAAAAATCGATTTTTTCAAAGACCGGATTTTCGCCATTACGCCGGAAGGAGAGGTTGTTGATTTGCCGGCCGGCGCCACGCCGATTGATTTCGCTTATGCCATTCATTCGGAAATCGGCGACCAGTGCATCGGCGCCAAAGTAAACAGTAAAATCGTTCCCTTGGACTATCAGCTTCAATCGGGCGATCTGATAGAAATTCTTATCCAAAAAAGCAAAAGGCCGTCAGCGTCCTGGTTGGAAATCGTCAAAACCAGTCAAGCTAAAAGAAAAATCAAAGCCGGTCTTAGAAAAATTTCTGACAAGAAATCCGCCAATCAGACGGAGTTTAAAATTATTGCCGTTGACCGAGTCGGCCTCTTAAAAGACGTTTCTGCCGTTATTTCCAGAGCGCACATTAATATTGTAAAAGTTGATGTTCCTCCTTCCAGAAATTTTCCGATTTTAAAAATCCGCGCCGCGGTCAATGATAAAGAAAAAATCGAAAAACTTATTTTGAAACTTAAAAAAGTGGAAGGCGTAAAAGAGATAAATTATAAATTAGTAGTTTGACAAATTATAAGTTTTTTATATTCTTTAAGCAGAAACTTATAAAAGGAGGTGAGGAAAATGAACAAAGAAATGGTTGCGATATTCAGTCAATTGCGGCTTCGCGTTATAACCGATAAAAAAGTGGTGAAAAAGTTAAGAGAGCATGGCCTGAACAAAAAAGAAATAGCCGAACTGCTGAGTGAAGCGAAAAAAATAGATTCTAATTATCGGTATTCTCGTCGCTATTTGCATACCAGCGATGAGCTTGCGGAAAAAGCGCTTGAAATAGTGGCTAACCGGAAAAAACGTAAAAACCACAAACAGAAAGGGGGCGAAAGTGTCGCCACAACAAGATAAAGATAAACCGCAATCAATCTGAAAAGTCCCGTATTATTCAAAAAGATGCGGGGCTTTTAAATTTATAAACCCTGCGCTATTATTAAAAAATGAATTTTTTTGATGCCGTCGTACTTGGTATTATTGAGGGGTTTACAGAATTCCTGCCAATTTCTTCAACCGCTCATTTAATTTTAACCTCGAAAATTATTTCCTTGTCTCAAAACGACTTCTTAAAAAGTTTCGAAATCGCCATTCAGTTAGGCGCTATTTCTTCGGTTATCAGTCTTTATGGGAAAAAATTTTTAACCGATTGCCAGTTAAATAAAAAGATTGTCGCCGCTTTTCTGCCGACTATTTTCTTCGGTTTCATCTTTTATAAAATAATTAAAAATTACTTGTTTGAAAGCATTAGTTTAATACTTGCCTCGCTCTTTCTGGGAGGAATTTTTTTAATTGTTTTTGAAATGTTTTATCGAGAAAAACCAAACGCCGAAAATAATATTTCAAGGCTTTCCTATAAAAAAGCTTTTCTAATAGGATGCTTTCAGTCAATGGCGATGGTTCCGGGCATTTCTCGCTCGGCCGCGACCATTATCGGCGGTCTTTTAACCGGTCTTAAAAGAGAAGCTATTGTGGAATTTTCTTTTTTATTGGCCGTTCCGACAATGCTTGCCGCTACCGGCTTTGACTTGCTTCATAATGCCGCTTCCTTTTCTTTAAAACAACTTCATCTTCTTTTCTTAGGAATGGTCGCTTCTTTTATTGTCGCAAGAATTGCCATTTCTTTTTTTCTGAAATTTATAAAAACGCACAATTTTACTTATTTTGGCGTTTATCGCGTTTTAATCGCTTTTCTGTTTTGGTTGATATTTTTCTAAAAAATTTTTAATCAAAAAGGCGCTTCCTAAACCAATAATCGTTCCGGCTAAAATATCTGAAGGCCAATGAACGCCGACAAAAATTCGGGCTAACCCGATAAGAAGCGCCAACCCTAAAAAACGCCACCCCCATCTTCGATTGTAATAAAAAACCGCTAAAGCTAAAGCGAAAAAGGCGGCGGCATGTCCCGAAGGAAAAGAACTGCTTAAAACGCGGTCAATCAGCGGCTGAATTCCCAGAGACGAAAACGGCCGGGAAGGCTCGTAAAAAAATCTGATTGTTTCCGCAATAATACCGCGGGCTAAAATTACGGAAAGAACCACCAAAGAAAAAAAATGAATCCGCCGTTTCCAGTCTCTTTCTTTTATTAAAAGAAAAACGACGACAAGAATTAAAAAATAACCCAAATAATCGGCGAAAAAAATTCCCAACCAGTCAAACAACCACCATTTGCCGGCTAAATTATGGATAAAACTGAAAATTGAAACGTCGATATTATTCATGTTGATAAATTACTTGCCTGATTATTTTTATTTCCTTCCCTAAAAATCTTTTAACCCTAAATTCGACCGTATTGATTCCGGGCTGCAGTGAAAAATCTTTTTCGAAACGGCCGCTTTCGTCTGTTGCGATTTCTTCGCCGTTGATGGCTAATTTATCTTTTACTCCGATTCTCCCCGAGAGATTAAGCGATGAATCGTGAACTATTAAATTATCGGCGATCGGACTGACGATTTCAATTTTAGGCGCGCCTAAAAAATCGTCCGCTTTCAAAACAAAAAGGCCGGTGATTAAAATAAGGATTGTTCCGATAATAAAAAATTTTTTCTTTCGAGGGTTTTTAGAAATAAAACGGTTGCTCGGTAATTTATCGGAGACGCCGGATGTCTTCAATGTTTTTAGCGCGGTTTCTTCCTTGTAAGCTTTTAAAAACAAATTGACGTCGACTCTTAAAACTTCTGCTATTTTTACCAAATAGCCTCGAAGATAAGGTGTTGGCGGAAGTTTGGAGAAATCGTTGTTTATTAAAGCCGCCAGATAATAAACCGGGATATCCGTCAATTCCGACAATTTTTCAACGTTTAAGTTCCGAAGCGCGATGGCTTCATTTAAAAGATTCGCCAGATTTTTCGATTGATTACTCATATTTCTTCTGTCTTATCAAAATAAACCTCCCTCGGCTTGGCGCCTTCGCCGGGACCAACAATACCTTTAGTTTCCATAATATCAAGAAGTCTGGCCGCCCGAGCGTAACCAACTTTCAATCGGCGCTGAAGCAAAGAAGCCGAAGCCTTTTTTGCCTCAGCAACCACTTTCACCGCCTCGCTAAAAAGTTCATCTTCTTCATCGTTTGAATAACTTTCAAGCGCTTCTTCAGAAATCATTCCGGCCGGCGAGCTGCCGTTTTCGAAAACAATCGCCTCTTCTTTCTCCCAAAAATCTTTATTGTTTTCTCTAATAAAATCCGTAACTTTTTTCACTTCTTCTTCGGGAATATAAGCGCCCTGAATTCTTTTTGGCTTGGAAGATTCGCCCGAAACAAAAAGCATGTCTCCGCCGCCCAGCAGTTTTTCGGCGCCGGCCGTATCAAGTACGGTCCTAGAATCAACTTGGCTCGGCAATTGTAAAGCAACTCTTGAAGTAATATTAGCTTTAATCAAGCCGGTCACCACTTCTACCGACGGCCGCTGAGTAGAAAGAATTAAATGCAGGCCGGTTGCTCTTGCCATCTGCGCCAAACGAACAATAAAGCCTTCAATTTCTCTTCCATAAGCGAACATTAAGTCTGCTAATTCATCAACCGCTATTAATATATAAGGAAGCGGCTCGTCGGAATGTTTTTTATTGTAGCTTTGAATATCGCGAGAGCCGGCCTGAAGCAACAATTCGTAACGCCTTTCCATCTCCGAAATTGCCCAACGAAAAACAGAAACCGCTTTTTTTGCTTCGGTAATTACCGGCGAAATCAAGTGGGGCAAGTCGTTATAAAGCGAAAGTTCGACGCGTTTCGGGTCTATCAAAATCAGACGGAGAGTGCGGGGAGAATTTTTGTAAAGCAAGGATATTAAAATCGAATGAATGGCGATGGATTTCCCCGAACCGGTAGTACCGGCAACTAAAAGATGCGGCATTTTGGAGATATCGGGGAAAATCGGCTCGCCGCTGACATCGCGGCCCAAGGCAAAGCTTATTATTCCCGATTCGTTAAATTCCGGATACGCCATTAAACTTCCAAGCCTCACCAGAGCGCTGGCTTTATTGGGCACCTCAATTCCTACTAAAGATTTCCCCGGAATCGGCGCCTCGATTCTTATTGGATGAGCCGCTAAAGCCAAGGCTAAATCTTGGTTAAGCGCGGTAATTCTGGAAAGTTTAACGCCTTCGGCCGGCTTTAAGGTATAACGAGTTACTTTCGGCCCGATATTAATTTCTCCCATTTCAACCGGAATACCAAAACTCTCTAAAGTTCTTTTAATAATGTTGGCATTAGCCCGCAAATCGCCGGCGGTCGGTTTTTCAATCGAAGATTTCAAAAGCGATAAGGGCGGGGCAATATAATCTTTAAAAGTTTTTGGCAAAACCATTTTTTTGAGCTTAGGCGGTTCTGTTGTTTTTACGCCGATATCTTCATCTGCTTCTTCGATTTCTTCTTCTTTTTGTTTCGGTTTTTTATTCAATGTTTCCTCAGTAAGCGGCGGCGCAACGGATGATTCGTTAATTTTAAGCGGCTCGGATTCTCCTGTTTCTCTCCGTTTTTTTATCTTTATAGGAAGATTAAGAGTAATAAGAAGAGAAATGACAACAAGGACGACAATAACAACCAACGAGGCTAAATAACCAAAAAGAATTTCCAAAGAACCGACGACTTTTCCGATCAGCCCTCCCTTTTCCGGGAAAACAATATCAATTAATCCTAAACCGGCTAACACAAAAAGAATGGCGCCTAAAAAAGTGATTTTATAAATTCTGCGCCTTTCCGAGGTTAGAAAAACGCCGGCTATTATTAAGAAAATCAACGGCAAAAGATAATATCCCCACCCGAAAAGATTATTAAAAACTCGATACAAAAACCCCCCCAAGGGTCCGGCATTTTGAAAACTCGCCAAAACCAAAATCGCCGCAACACCAAAAAACGCCACCGCCCAAATACTTTTTTTGGTCTCCGGATGAAGACGTAACTCTTCCAATTCTTCTTTTATCTTAATTGTTTGCTTTTTTTTAGAATTTCTCTCGCGATTTTTTCGTGCCATTTGCTTTGATAAATATGCTTTTATTAAATACCAGAATCGGGTAAAATTCAACTAATGAATAAAAATATTTTTAAGGCTTACGATATTAGGGGAAAATACCCTGACGAAATCAACGAGGAAGTTGTCCGCAAAATTATTTCTTCGCTTACTTCAAAAACTGTTGTTATTGGCCGCGACGCTCGTTTAAGTTCGCCGATACTTTATCAGGCGGCGATAAAAACCCTACACCCTAAACCCTATACCCTAATTAAAGCCGGCCTGATTACTACCCCAATGCTTTATTTTCTGGTTAATTATTTTAAAGCCGATTTAGGAATTATGATTACCGCTTCGCACAATCCGAAAGAATACAACGGCTTAAAAATCGTCGGTAAAAACGCGGTTCCGATAAGCGGGAGAGAGATTTATAAAATAGTAATGAGAAATGAAAAATGAGAACTGTGTAAAAATCTACGCCGATTTTCTTGGAAAATTTTTAAAACCTCAAAAGCGGTTAAGTGTGATTTTTGATTGCTCAAATGGAACAAGCGGACTTGTTTTAAAGAAAATTTTTTCTAATCACCAATTACTAATTACTAATTACTTAAATAATAAACCGGACGGCAGTTTCCCCGCTCACAGCCCTAATCCGCTTGAAAAAGGCAGTCTTGACGATTTGCGCTCGGCCGTTAAAAAACACAAAGCCGATTTTGGCGTAATTTTTGACGCTGACGCCGACCGGGTTTTTTTTGTCGATAACTTTGGCCGGTTTGTAAATCCCGATGTTATTGCCCGACTTTTAATCTGGCATCTTAACCCCCGAAAAGCAATTATTGACATTAGGAGCGGCTGGCTCGTTAAAAAAATTCAAAATTCAAAAATCAAAAATCAAAAATATCACCACCTTTGGCGAGATCCTGTCAGAATGCTGGGCGAATCAAAATTCAAAATTTATAAAAGCAGGGTTGGGCACTATTATATTAAAAAACTAATGAGAAAAATCGATGCGGATTTTGCCGCGGAATATTCTGGGCATTATTACTTTGCCTCCCGAAGCTTTGGTGAAGGAAAGTTTTATTTTGATTCCGGTATTTTGACGGCAATCGAAACAATCAACGCCGTTTCAAAATTGCCGTACAAATTTTCCGATTTTATTGATTTATTGCCGCAATACTACCGTTCCGGCGAACTAAATTTCAGGATTGCTAATAAAGAAAAATTAATAGAAATGATAGAAAAAAAATATAAAGCCGGAGCAAAAATTTCAAAGCTTGACGGTCTGACAATGGAATTTCCCGATTGGTGGTTTAATCTTCGGCCGTCAAACACCGAACCGTTAGTTAGACTAAACATCGAAGCGCAATCAAAAAAATTATTAAACCAAAAAATTAAAGAATTTAAGAAATTTCTTTCCCTGCGCTCTCTGCACTAAAACAATTAATCGAACTTTTATTTACTAAAGTATATGACGATCGTCATGTACTTTAGTAAGTTCTTTTCTTTAATTTAATTTCTTCAATAAAAAATAATATTTATTGTTTTCTTGTAAAAATCGCGATTTTCTGATTGTTAATCAATAATTTAATCGTACCGTCTCTGTCGGTACGGAAAATCTGGCTGCCGACCGAAGCTAAGTTTTTTAAAGTCTGTTCTGCGGGATGACCGTAAGAATTTCTACCGACTTCGATAACCGCTATTTTCGGCGTTATTTTCTCTAAAAAATTTTTACTTGAAGAAAATCTTGAACCGTGGTGGTTGACTTTTAAAACGTCAATGTCTAAATCGTGTTTCAGTGCCAGGCTTTCTTCCGTTTTTGAATCAATATCGCCGGCGAACAGCGCTTTTGTTCCACCGCTTGTTATTTTTATCGCCAATCCCCAATCGTTCGGCTCGGCGCTTTGAAGCAGATTTAAAGAAGGCAAAAGAATATCAAAATGCGCATTAAGATAATTAATTTTATCGCCTTCGCCGAGCGCGATTGTCGGAATTTTATTTTCTTGAATAATTTTTTCCAAATCTTTAAAACTCTGCGCCAGGCCGCTTCTACCGGGAGAAATAAAGGCGCCGACTTTGTATCTTTTTAAAACATCGATTAAACCGCCGAAATGATCCGCTTGAGGATGAGAAAGAATTACCAAATCAATATAACGGTCGGTTGGCCGTGAAACATAATTCAACTCTTCAAGAATCTTATTATTGGGGCCGCCGTCGATTAAAATTTTCACGTTGTTTGACAAAACTATCAATTCGCCGTCTCCTTGCCCGACGTCAAGAAAGTAGAGTTCAGCGTTTTGATTTGGCCGAGCAAATAAAATCTGATACCAAACAAAGCCGTCAAAAATAACAAGAAATAAAATCAATAAAATAAACCAATTATCAGATTTCATTTATAAGATTTCATTTACAATGGTATCAAATGTCATTTAAATGACACTTTTGACTTTTGTGTCGATTACTGCGAGATTTGTGTTAATTTGATTACGGCGGGCGATGTCGCTTGAAATCTTAAAGTGTCAATCAAATGACACTTTTTACGCTATTTAATAAGTGTTTAAAAACCGCCATCTACCCTTGCCTCTATAAGTCGGAAATTTAGATTTGGAGCGCCTATTCCTACCCGATCCGCGTTGCCTGTCCGGCGTATACGGTCGCCGATGGCGCGGAGTTCTCTCCAATCCTCTTTTTACGAACCTGACCGTTCCCGGCACGGCATCGAGTATTCTTCCGATTTCTCTCTGCTTTAGTCCTTCCTTAAGTAAAGCTAAAATCCCTAATCGTTTTTCAATCACTGCCCTCTCAGAAGGAGAAACAATTTTGCTGATTATTTTTTCCAATTCTTTGTCGGTTTTCGCTTTTTTAAGCTCGTTAATGAAATCGCGCCAAAGAGATTTCCTAAATTTCTCGTCTAAATATTTAGATCGGAA
>JAJZBA010000007.1 GCA_021799155.1 bacterium
TTCCGATCTAAGCAAATAAAAGCCCCGCGGTGATTTCAAGAATTTTGAAATCAATACGAGGCGAGAGTAGTGAGAGTGGTGTTTTAAGGATTACGGATGTCTTGATTGCGAATGAGCCAGGTTTTAGAACGTTTTTCGTGAGAACCGCCATAAAAACGAAACGAGCGTTCCGCTGTGCCGTAGAGTTTTTTGTCGCGATAGGCAAGAGCGACAAGAGAAACTGTACGCGATTCTCGATAATTGACCCGAATTTGTAATTTAAAGTGTTGGCCCGGCGCAAGAATACCTGGCAATTTTTCGCCATCTTTTATAACTTGAAGATCGTCGGTGGTTCCATTAACTACGGAAATAATCCTATAAGGATAGTATATTCCATAATAAGGATAGTATGGCGAATAGTCGCCTAACACATAAGTATCCGGCCTAATTTCAATGGCGCAACCGATTAATAAGCCGATAACCAACAACCAACAACTTGCGGTTATTTTTTTCATCACAAACTACCTCCTTGTTTTTAAATATCTTTTTAAAGAAATACATATTTTTTTAATTTTGTCAATATCAGATATGATAATTCTGAGTTCCGATAAATAATTATTAATATCTAATACTACGACGATCGGCTTGTTATTAGATAATGGTCGGGTAAAATGTCGAGTAATTAGATTAATTAGATTAAACGGTTTAATACACGCTGTTTCCTTTTGATTTTTTATGCTCTATAATTATTTTAATGGATCAATCAAAATCTTTGATTAAGGAAAAATTGGAAAAATTGCGTCGCGAAGCCGAAGAGAGAGGCGCCCAAAGAAGAGCCAACAAAACAGGTTTTCCTTACGCTAATTTAATTGCCGCGCCGATAAATATGGACGCTTTAAGCTTAATCGATGAAGAAATCGCCAAAAAAACAAGAACCGCCGCCTTTGAAATTAAAGAAAAAAAAGTCGCCTTAGCGGTTTTTGATCCAAACGATGCCCAAACAAAAGAAGTTATCAAAAAACTCAAAAATGAAGGATACGAACTTTCAATCTTTGTTGTTTCTTTAAGCGCCCTGAACCACGTTTTAAGTTTTTACCAGTTTATTCCTAAAAAAGCTAAAGAGATTACCGGCAGTATTGAAATAGAGGAAAAAAGATTTTTAGAATTGAAAAACACCTTGATTTCTTTGGAGGCGATCAAAAAGGAACTCTTAACGTCGGAAGCCAGCGCGGCCGCCGCCACCAAGATTTTAGAGGTTGTTCTTGCTGGCGCTTTAGCTAATCGCGCTTCGGATATTCATCTTGAATCGGCGGAACACGGCGTTAAATTAAGATTAAGAATAGATGGTTTGCTTCACGACGTTTTTGAAAATTTGGATAAAAATACCTACGAGCATTTACTTTCTCGAATTAAATTGCTTTCCCGACTGAAATTAAATATTAGCGACGAGCCGCAAGACGGCCGGTTTAGTATTGGTTTGCCGGACAAAGTGATTGAAATCAGAACGTCGATTATTCCTTCGGAATTCGGCGAAACTGTTGTTTTAAGAATTTTAGATCCGGAAACCATCAGATTAAATCTTTCAGATTTGGGTTTTCGGGACGACGATTTAGAAATTATTAAAAAAGAATTATCAAGGCCGAACGGTATGATTTTAAACACTGGTCCAACTGGCTCCGGCAAGACGACCACCCTTTATGCTTTTTTAAGGAACGCTCAGGGTCCGGAAATAAAAATCATTACTATTGAAGACCCGATAGAATATCATCTTGAAGGTATAGAGCAAACCCAAGTTGACCCTGAGGCCGGCTATACTTTTTCCAATGGTTTGCGTTCAATTTTGCGTCAAGACCCGGATATGATTTTGGTGGGCGAAATTAGAGATTTGGAAACCGCCGAAATTGCCATGCATTCGGCTTTAACCGGTCATTTGGTTTTTTCAACACTGCACACCAACGAGGCATCGGGCGCCGTTCCTCGTTTAATCGATATGGGCGTCAAACCTTCGGTGATTGCACCGGCGATCAATTTAATAATTGCCCAGCGTTTAGTGCGTCGGCTTTGCCAGAATTGCCGCCAAGAACAGGAAATCGATTCCGATTTAAAAATTAAAATTGAGAAATTCTTAGGGAGATTGCCGGCCAGAGTAAATAAAAATTTTCAAGAAATCAAAATTTTCAAACAGTCGGACGGCGGCTGCGAAAAATGTAACAACACAGGTTATAAAGGCAGGGTTGGAATTTTCGAGCTTTTTTTGATGAGTCCGGACTTGGAAAGACTAATAGCCAAAGAGCCGGTTGAGGCGGAAATTAAAGAATTAGCTTTTAAACAAGGAATGGTGTCTATGCAGGGAGATGGGATTCTTAAAACCCTTCGAGGAGTAACAACTTTTGAAGAAGTTGAAAGAATGACTGGTCCCTTAGAGTGGTAAAAAATAAAAACTGCCTGATTCTGCGGGCATTTTAAAAAACTCTTAAAACAAAAAGAGATTAAGAATTTCTTCGAGGATGGGCTCAGCCGGAACCAAACCGTCCGAAACTAAAAGAAATTCCTTAGATTACCCACAGAGTCAGGCAGTCTTAATAAAAAAACGTTAGCATATTGTATGAAAAAAGTCAAGGCCCGGAATGATGACGGTTATATCGATCAATATCTTCGGCCAACTAGTTGGCAGGAGTATATTGGTCAGGAAAAAATCAAGAAAAATCTTGGTCTTATTTTGACGGCGGCGAAAAAAAGAAAAGAAACCATCGACCATTTGTTGCTTTATGGCCCGACCGGCTTGGGAAAAACTACTTTAGCGACTTTAATTGCCAAGGAAATGGAGGCCAATTTAAGAATTACCACCGGGCCGTCGTTGCAAAGAGCCGGCGAACTAGCCTCGGTTCTCTCAAGCCTTGAAGAGCGGGATATTCTTTTTATCGACGAAGCGCATCGCCTGAATCGAGCGATTGAAGAAATTATTTATCCGGCAATGGAATCGCGTCAACTTCATTTGGTTGTCGGTAAGGGATTGGGAAGTCGAATGGTTTCGCTTGACTTACCGGCATTTACTTTAATCGCTGCCACTACGAGGCCGAATTTATTATCAAATCCTCTTCGTTCGCGTTTCGGAGCAGTTTTTCAATTCGAATATTACGCTTCTGAAGAAATTAAAAAAATTATTGGGCGCTCGGCCGATTTATTAAAAATAAAAATTAAACCAGAGGCGGTTTCTGTGATTGCCAACGCTTCTCGTTTTACGCCGCGAATAGCCAATCGCCTTTTAAAGCGTTGTCGCGACTTTGTTGAAGTTAATAATCTTAAAGAAATCAATGAAAAAGTTGCTTTTGAGACGCTTAAATTTTTGGAAATCGATGAGTTGGGTTTGGAATCTTACGAGCGGCGACTACTGGAATTGATTATTAAAAAATTCAATAATCGGCCGGTTGGAATAAACGCTTTAGCCGCTGTTTTGGGAGAAGAAAAAGGAACAATTGAAGAAATTTACGAACCTTATTTGCTTAAAATCGGTTTATTACAAAGAACGCCGCAGGGAAGAATGGTAACGGAGAAGGCATACAAGCATTTAAACCTTAAGCATTTAAATCCTAAGCAATGTATATAGGATTAATAAAAGACACTATCTAGTATAATGACGACCGTCGGTTATTAGATATTAGTATTAGATATTAGATAGTTTGTGAGAATTAATTATAATTATTTATGATTATTATTGATGAATTTCTTCCTAATCCTGTCGGCAAAGACGCTGAAGGTGAATGGATAAAATTATTTAATAATGAAAATAAACAGATTAATCTTTTGGGATGGAAATTAAAAGACGCCTCCGGAAAAATCTTCGTTTTTAAAAATAAAACAATCGGCGCCGGAGAATATCTTGTTTTGGACTATAAAACAACAAAAATTTCTTTAAATAACAACGGCGAAACGATTTTTCTTTACGATCAAAACGGCAAATTAATTTCTCAATTAGGATACGAAGGAGTTGCCGAAGAAAAGAAAATTTTTAGCCAGCAAGGAGCAAAAGAATTATCGGCATCGATTATTAATCCGATTTTGAATAATCAAACAATAAGCGCGGCTCAAAAATTCGACTTCGGTAATTTATTTGTCGGAGTCTTTTTGGCTTTAGTATTGGCTTTTTCTTTTATTTTTATTTTTAAAAAGATTGATTTATTATCGGACTAGTAAGGCAGTATAGTTGACTATACCGTCGCACAATTAAAATAATGCATTACAAAACAATCTCCTCTAAACAAACAAAAAAACTCGCCGGTTTGTTGGCGGCTGAAATTTTGAAGTCGCGATTAAAACAAAAAAACGCTTTGGTTTTGGCTTTAAGCGGCGATTTGGGAGCCGGGAAAACGACTTTTGTTCAGGGGTTTTTAAGAGGTTTGAGTATTAAACAAAAAATCACCAGCCCGACATTTGTTTTGATTAAAAGTTATAAATTAAGAATTAAAAGTCATTATAAAAATGTTTATCACATCGATTGCTATAGAATCAAAAAAGCCGAAGAATTATTGGAATTAAACTTGAAAGAAATTATAAAAAAATCTCAAAACATCGTTTTAATCGAATGGCCGGAAAGAGTAAAAAAAGTTCTGCCGAAAAATACAATTTGGTTAAAATTTAAACATGGAGAAAAAGAAAATATTAGAGAAATTTTATTTAATTAAGCGATATTTTCATAATGCCTAACAAGACAACTTTTTTCTTCAATTGTCAACTTATTCGGCTCGCTCAGGGTTATAGCGATTAAGTCTATTTTCCAGCCCTTATTGTCTTTTATTAAATCTTGGCAATGGCCGGCATATAAAGATGCTGTTCTTTTTAGTTTTTGGAGTTTTGATTTAGTTAATTGATCTTCTGGTTGGAGTTGTTCTTCTTTTGTCAGCCCTGAGTTTTGTCGAATGGTTTTAACTTCAACAAAAACCAAGGTTTTGTTAGGCGCTTTAGTAATAATATCAATCTCGCCCCATGGTTTTCTAAAATTGCGATCAATTATTTTGTAGCCTTTATTAACAAGATATTTACAGGCAATATCTTCGCCAAGTTTGCCGAGTTGAGATTTGTAGGTCATTTTTTGTTATAATTATAAATAATGTATTAACTAAACACAATGAATCAAGAGTTTGCCGACCAACAAAACTTTCAAAAATTAAGTTATGAGTATATTCGTGGTCTAGTTGAGGGCGAGGGATGTTTTACTTTTTATCCCGGATTTCGAAAAACCGACGGTAGAAAAAGCAAATTACCTGCTTTTGTTATTGCTATGCACGAGAGAGATTTAGATTTATTAATTTTAATTAAAAACACCCTTCAATTACGAAATAAAATATATTTTAGAAACCCACCAACAAAAGATGGCCATAAAAAAGGACGAACAGTTGTTTTAGTGGTTAGAGAATTTGACCAATTAAAAGATATAATTATTCCGCTTTTTTATAAAAAATTAAAAGGTAATAAAGGAAAGCAATTTATGGAATGGCTAGAGAGGATTGGAAACGACCCAGATGTTTCTAATAGATTCAAATCGTTATATCGTCTTTATAAGTGGGGCATGTACGATACTCATCCTAAATTTACCAAAAAATTCAAAGATTAATGTCTTAAATCTTGTATTCTATGCGTAATTTTTACATACCCAAAACACGATTTTCGGCAAAAGTGTAGATTTCATGCGATTATCAGGTTTTTGACAAAACGCCAATGTTTCACATGTTTAACACTTTTTTGTCAAGAATGTAGATTTCATGCGATTATCCGATAATGCGATGAAATCTACACTTTTAGGAGTTCCTTTTAATTTGCCTTCTAAGCAGGTTTTCGAGGATAACTACGAAAACAATAAACCCGCTTATAAGAATGGCCGCAGTTTTGATGTCTTTTTTAAAAACATCGGTTTCAAAAGCGAAAATATAGCCAAGAGACACAAAAGTAATTGACCAAACTAAACAAGCCGGCAGACTGTAACGAAGAAGTTCTTTGGGCGGTGTTTTTATGAAGCCGCTGGCAACGAGCACTATTCGGTTTAGGCTCCAGGCGAATTTTGAGATAAAAATATACAAGCCGCTGCCATTTTTTGATTTTTCTAAAAACCCCTTTATTTTTTTTGAGTCAATGAATAAAATTTTTTCTTTCTTTGATTCGGCGAGTTTTTTGCCGATTAACCAATAGATTAAATCGTGGACAATTGCGGCTAAAAAAGCGATAAAGATGGTGTCAAAAATATCCAAATAACCCCTATGGCTCAAAACGCCGGCTAAAAGGAGGACAACCTCACCCTCTACAAGCACTCCTAAAGAAATAATTATGTAAGATAAAACCCGATGCGTTTCGGAGAAATTTAATAAGAGGGATTCCATAAAACGGCTATTTTAGTCCGTGTTCAATAAAGAATTTAGTGTATTGTTTGTCCATTATAAGTATGTGGTGCGATAACCAATCGCCAGAATACGAAGCGATTTCTTTTGCCAGTTCTTTTATGTTTGCTTTTTCATTTCTTGTCGCATCGAGATAATTTTTGATTTTTTCCCGATATTGATTATGAATCGCGACGTGTCGAGCGGCTTCTGAATAATGAAATTCGTCAAAATATTTTTCCTCGGTGCCTAAATGATACAAAGCGTAATCTCCTAATTGTCCCAAAGCCGCCAGTAATTCTTCCTTTGAAACATTTTTTTCTCCTAAATCAATAATAGAATTGGCGATTTCAAAAAAGCGCCGGTGTTGTTCATCGATTGTTTTTATGCCGACGCTGTATTCCTCGGTCCAAATAAATTTATTCATGGTTTGGTTTCGGTGCGCCCACTTGGAATCGAACCAAGGACGGACGGGTATAAGCCGTCTGCTTTACCACTAAGCTATGGGCGCATTAATTATTATTTATACCTCAAATTGAAACAATCTTCAATCATCTTTATGACCGTTTTATGACCGCTTAGGAAATTAGAGCGAGTGCTATGCTACAGTATAGCGCTCGCTATGTTTGCTTATTTTATTTCAATAAGTTTGAGATTAAATTCTTTTATCAAATTTTCAAATTCGTCTCTTTCAAGGGTTTCTTTTTCAATTAATTTTTGGGCGATGGCTTTGAGAACGTGTTTTTTCTGCCCGACAATTTTTTTAGCGGCGTCAAAGGCTTTGTCAATAAAGTTTTTGACTTCATTATCGATTTCCGCCGCGATTTTTTCAGAATAATTTTTTTCCGTGGAAATTTCTCTTCCTAAGAAAATTAATTCTTCGGTTTTCCCGTAAGTAATCGGTCCTAGTTTTTCCGACATTCCGTATTTTGTTACCAGCCGCCGCGCTAATTCCGAAGCGTTTTGTAAATCACTGGAAGCGCCAGTGGAAATGTCGCCGAAAGTTAATTTTTCTGAAACATAACCGCCGAGCATTACTGCCAAATCGCTCATGAATTGGGCTTTGGTGCGAAGATAAGTTTCTTCGGTTGGTAATTTTAAGGTGTAGCCGCCGGCTCGACCGCGCGCCACAATTGAAACCTTATGAACAGGATCGGCATTTTTCAGGCTGGCCGCCACTAAAGCGTGGCCCGCCTCGTGATAAGCCGTGATTTCTTTTTCTTTAACGGATAAAACCCGGCTCCGGCGTTCGGGTCCGAGCAAAACTTTTTCTACGGAATCGTAAATGTCCTGCTGGGTAATTTCTTTTTGATTTTTTTTGGCGGCTAAAAGCGCGGCTTCGTTCATTAGATTGCTTAAATCGGCGCCGGAAAACCCCGGAGTGCGTTCGGCAACGCGGCGAAGATTGATATCTTTGGCCAAAACTTTTCCGCGAGCATGTATTTTTAAAATTTCTTCGCGGTCATTGATGTCAGGCAAGTCTAAAATTATTCTTCGGTCGAATCTGCCAGGCCGCAATAACGCGGGGTCTAAAACATCGGGTCTGTTGGTGGCGGCCAAAACTATTCTTTCGTCATTTTTTTCAAAACCGTCCATTTCCACCAAAATTTGATTTAATGTTTGTTCTCTTTCGTCATGGCCGCCGCCAAGGCCGGCGCCTCTTTCTCGGCCAACCGCGTCGATTTCATCAATAAAAATAATACACCGGCCGGCTTTTTTGGCGGTCTGAAACAAATCCCGAACACGACTGGCTCCGACTCCGACAAACATTTCCACGAATTCCGAACCGGAAATGTGAAAGAACGGCACATTGGCTTCTCCGGCAACGGCGCGCGCCAAAAGCGTTTTTCCGGTTCCGGGAGCGCCAAAAAGTAAAACTCCTTTGGGAATTCGAGCACCGAGTTCCAGGTATTTTTTTGGATTTTTTAAGAAATCAACAACTTCCATTAGTTCTTCTTTGGCTTCTTTTAAGCCGGCCACATCTTTAAACGTGACGCGGTCTTTAAATTGGGCAAAAAGTTTGATATTGGCTTTACCGAAAGTAAAAGCTTGGCTCATACCGGTTTTCGCTTGTCGGAACATCATCCAGAAAAAGAAGCCGATGATTAAAAGCGGCAAAAGCGCAGGAATTAAAATGCCGGCCCAGAAACGAAAGCCTGATTCCTCTTTCACTTCCAAATTGACTTTTTGCAAAGCTTCGGGATTAACACCGAAATTTTTCAGGGTTTCGGAAAGTCCGGATTCGGCTTCTTTTTTAGAGACCGCTTTGGAGCCGTCTTTTAATTCGATATTTAAATCATTTCCGCTGATGCTGACTTTCGAAATCTCGTTAGCATTTATTTTGGCAACTAATTGATCGATACTTAAAACCGTCGGCGGTTTTTGTTCAGCGTAAAAAAGCGAAAAAATAAACGCCACCAAAAGAAGCGTTGTAATTGCCCAAAAAATATTTTTAGATAAAGTTTTCATATTTTAAATTATATTGAGGTTTCTGGCGTTGGTCAATTTTTTAAAATAAAATTTCAAAAAAATAAAATAGGGGCGAATCTTATGGCATTCGCCCCTTGTATCGAGAAAGAGGATTGATTATTGTCTTTCTCGCCTTGGCGCGCTCTCGAGATAAGGCCGCGCCCGCCAAGAGAGTGATTACGAAATTGGAATTGTCCTGGCGTCCACAGTGAATCCCGGAACAATCTCGCCTATGTGGTAAGCAAGGTCGGAAACGGCATAAGGGCAACAAGAATTTTTGGCGATTACTATAATTCCTAATCTGTTCACGTAGAGTTCGCCCATATCTTTGACTGCCTTTTTTAGTTCGCGCAAGCGCGTGGTGCCTATTGTTTTTGGGAAAATTATTTGGAACGTTTTTCTTTTCATTTCAACAAAACCAATCACCATTTCGTTTTTGTTATCGTCTTTCATTATTAATTCTCCTCCCTGATTTAAATTGTTTTCCTGCTCAACAGCTAAAATCTTATTATACCTCCTTTCTTTAAAAATTTTATGAAAGAACTTCTTGCGGCTTCTGTACCCCCAAGGTCGGTATCCGGCCTATCCGGAGAAGCTCGCAAGCTATTCTAATAATACAAGAGAAATTATTTTTGTGTCAACCCCGTTAGAAGCCCGATGCGATTTCGCATCGACATCCCGTTTAGTAGCGGGATTGCTTCTAACGGGGTCAACATCTATGACATTCTTATTTCTTGAGTTTTAAGACGATTCTTTTTTCTTCAGGCTTTATTGATTCAATAACGAATTGATATTGCTTGCCGATTTCTAAATTTTTTTTCATTTCTTCGAGGCTTCCGAATTCAGCCACGTGAATAAGGCCTTGGAGATCGTGTTCTAAATTGATATAGGCGCCGAAGGGATTATATTTATAAACCGCGCCGGAAACTGTTTGGCCCTCACTAAATTTTTCCTTGGCGAAATCCCACGGGTTTGGCTTTAAAGCTTTAACAGAAAGAAAAACTTGGCCCTCTTTAATTTCAATAATTTTGGCTTTAATTTCTTCGTCAACCTTGACTATTTCTTTTGGATTGTCGATTAAGCGGTGGTCCAATTCGGAAATATGAACCATGCCTTCGATTGCCGGTTGGTCGACAAAACGGACGAAAATTCCAAAATCGGCAATGCCGGAAACAATACCATTGATAACGTCGCCGATTTTATATTGAGACAGCAATTCTTTGACGTTTTCTTCGGTCACTCCTTTTTCGGAAATAATCAGTTTATTGGCGCGCGGATTAAGGTCGATAATTTTGACTTTTATCTCTTGGCCGACGAGTTTTTTTAATTCTTCAAGAATTTTATTTTTATCGCCGTCGTCCACTCTTGGATAATGTTCGTTCGATAATTGCGAAACCGGTAGAAAGGCTTTGATTTCGCTGACGTTGGCGACTAAGCCTCCGCTGTTAGCGCCGATTATTTTAACGGTCAAGACTTCTTCGTTTTCTTTCGCCTCTTTCAGTTCCTGCCAATTTTTTTGTTTATGGGCGCCGGCAAGCGATAATTCGACGTAGCCGTTTTCATTTTCCAAATCGATAATTTTGGCGACAACTGCGTCTCCGACATTTAAATCTTTAATGACGTTTCTGGCGTTTAAAAATTCGGCGCCGTAAACGATGCCGGTGCCGAATTTGCCCAAATCAAAATAAACCGCTCTCGGAGTTTTTTCTAAAACTTTCACGTCGATTAAATCCCCTTCTTTTAAAAAGGAAATTAAATCAGGTTCGGTTTTTATTATTTGAGCAAGCGGCGAAACGGTTTTTTTATTGTTGGCAATTAACATACATCAATAGTTTATCGATAATAATTTATCTGTCAACCGAGACAGCGTTGACAATTAAACTTCAATAAATTACAATTTTATTAATGTTAACTTCCAAACAAAAGCAAAATATTTTTAAAGAATATCAGCTTCACGAAGCCGATACCGGCTCCAGCGAGGTCCAAATCGCTCTTTTAACGAAGGAAATTACAGAATTAATCAGCCATCTAAAGAAGAATCCCAAAGATCATCATTCGCGCCGCGGATTGTTAAAAATGGTGGGCAAAAGAAAAAAGCTTTTAGATTATTTAAGCAAAGATAATCCTAAAAGTTATTCGGCGCTGGTGAGAAAATTAGGATTAAAAAAATAACGTGATTCATAAATCTCAGCGCGTCGGCGTTTTTATCGACATTCAAAATCTTTATCATTCGGCTAAGCATTTATACGGCGCCCGGGTGAATTATCGGGAATTGCTCAAAGAACTTGTTTCAGGCAGGCAATTAATTCGGGCAATCGGCTATGTGGTAAAAAGCGAGGCCGCTTTGGGCGAGGCGGCTTTTTTTGAGGCTTTAACCAAAACCGGAATTGAATTAAGGATCAAAGACCTCCAAATTTTCCCGGGCGGGCTGAAAAAAGCCGATTGGGACGTGGGAATGGCGGTTGACGCGATAAGAATGGCGAGCTTTCTTGATGTAATTGTTTTAATTACCGGCGACGGCGACTTTCTGCCTTTGGTTGAATATTTAAAATGGGGTTTAGGTAGAGAGGTCGAAGTGGCGGCTTTTGGCCGAAGCGCTTCGGCAAAACTTAAGGAAGCGGCGGACGTTTTTATTGATATGGAAAAAATACCAAAAGTGATACTAAAGAAATAAAAAATAAAATATAAAAAATAATAAATACAAACTTAAAATATCTAAATTCGCCGCAGCGAAAATACCAAATTTTTTATTTATTATTTTTAATTTTTTATTTAAATCATGAACTTACAAAAACAAGAATTTACTACCGAGGTTGCCGGCAAAACTTTAAAACTGGAAATCTCTAATCTCGCCGGTCAGGCCAAAGATCGGAA
>JAJZBA010000008.1 GCA_021799155.1 bacterium
CGGCCAAAGGCGCGAAAAAAGAAGGCGGAATCGTTATCGGTTTTTCGCCGGCGAAAACCGAAAAGGAGCACATTGAACATTACCAACTGCCGACCGATTTTCACGATATTATTGTTTATACCGGTTTTGAATATTCTGGTCGAAATTTGCTTTTGACCCGGGCGGCCGATGCCGTTATTGTCGGTTGCGGCAGAATGGGGACTCTAAACGAATTTACTATTGCTTTTGAGGATAAAAAACCGATCGGTGTTTTGGAAGGCGACTGGGAAACAGATGAAATTTTAAAAACATTAATTGAAAAATCCCGCCGCGCGGAGGAGATGATAGATAAAATTGTTTACGCCTCAAACCCGAAAGAGCTTTTGGATAAACTCGTTGAAATAATTAAAAAAGAAAAAGGTCGCAATAGTAATCGCGAATAATGCAAATATTTATCAAAATAATGCGAATTTATTAGTATTATTTGCAATTAATTCGTATTATTGGCGAATACTCTATTTATGGAACAAAAACCAATTGGCGAAGTTCTCCATTATTACGATCATTTGGGTGTTGCTGTCGTGAAATTTAACCGCGAAGTTAGGGTCGGCGAGAAAGTTCATTTTAGGGGCGCCCATACCGATTTTGTCCAGACGATAAGTTCGATTCAGTACGAACACCAGAATATTGAAAGCGCCAAAAAAGGACAAGATGTTGGCGTTAAGGTTGATGAGAGGGTAAGAGAGGGTGACGAAGTTTTTGAGGCGTAAACACCGGAAATTTTTTAAATAAAATGAAAAAGAATCTTGTTAAACAAGAGAAAATTGAATTATACGCTCCGCGGACTGAAGAGCGCGAAATTCCCAAGGGGAAGCTTGGTTTGATTTTTTGCAAAGAGTGCGAGGCGGTTTATTATAAAAAATCCTGGCATCATAATTTAAGAAATTATAAAAAATTAAAAGAAAATTTGCCGGTTAATTTTTCACTTTGCCCGGCCTGCCAGATGATTAAAAACAAACAGTTTGAAGGCGAGATTATTGTTAAGAACGTTCCGGAAAAGATTAAAAAAGATTTAATTAATTTAATTAAAGCTTTTTCTCAAAAAGCCTACGAGCGCGACCCAATGGATAGACTGATCGCCATAAAAGAAACAAAAGAAGGAACAAGGATTACGACGACTGAAAATCAGCTGGCCGTAAAATTGGCAAAGAAAATAAAAGACGTTTTCAAAAAAGTTAATATGAAAATCAGTTATTCTCCCCAACCGAGCGATGTAGTGTATATTAAATTAACTTTTAACTAATAACTTAATAACTATATTTGCCCTTGTCGTTCAATGGATAGGACGCGAGATTCCGGATCTCGTAATAGGGGTTCGAATCCTCTCGGGGGCACCAAATTTGATTTCTTTATAAAAAAAGGTATAATTTAAAAAGATTTGGCTGATTTTCAGCTAATTTAAAATCAAAAAATACGGAGGTGCAAGGTGAAAAGATTATTTGTTTTATTATTGGTCTTTCTCGTTTTTTCGTTGTTAAGCAAAACCAGGGCGTCGGATTCTCCGAGAATAGAGAATTTTTCTATTATTCAAAATGGAGATAACATAGAAGTGGTTTTTGATTTCAAGAATGTGTCCGGAGGTCTGCCGTCCGCTTCATTCACAATGGGTTTCCAGATTTTAAGAGAAGGCGGAGTGGTTGACGAAGGAATGGTGGTCGAGCAAAAAATCATAACAGAGAGCGGCCGTAAAGTAACGGTTCAATATGAAGGTAATAATTCAAAAGAGAGCGGCAGTTTCAAGGCGATAATTCCGCAGCGGAACATTAAAGGATTAGAATCGGGAGACAGCGCGAGATATTTTATTATTTTAATCGACGGCGCCGGAAGATATTCAAATATTGCAATCTGCAAATTCACTTTCATCAGGCAATGGGGTCTTTAAGAAGACCCCATTATTTATTAGAATTTAAAAATGAAAATTCTTGCCATCGAAACAAGTTGTGATGAAACAGCCTTGTCTTTAGTAGAAGCCGGTGGCGGGCTGGAGCATCCTAAATTCAAAATTTTAAAAAATTTAGTGACTTCGCAGATAAAAATTCATCGGCCTTATGGAGGTGTGGTGCCTAACTTAGCCAAACGGGAACATCTACGCAACTTGCCAATTTTATTTAAGAAGATTATCGGCGACGAAGTCAAAAAAAAATCAAAAATCAAAAATCAAAAATCAAAAATATCACCACCTTTGGCGAGATCCTGTCAGAATGCGGGACAAATCAAAATTAAAAAATTCTTAAAGACGATTGATTTAGTGGCGGTAACGGTGGGGCCCGGACTTGAGCCCGCGCTTTGGACCGGCATAAACTTTGCGAAAGAGTTGTATAAAACTCTATTGACTAAACCCTATACCCTAAAACCAAACTTGATCGGCGTAAGTCATTTAGAGGGACACCTCTACAGTTTTTTGCTTTCGCAAAAAACTGTAAATCCGAAGCACGAAGCACGAAATTCAAAACAGAAAAGTTTCGGATTTCGGATTTCGGATTTCGGATTTCCAGCAATCGCATTGCTGGTCAGTGGCGGGCATACGATTTTAATTTTAATGAAAGATTTGATTCATTACAAAAAAATCGGTGAAACGCTTGACGACGCGGCGGGCGAGGCGTTTGATAAAGTGGCGCGACTTTTAAATCTGCCCTATCCCGGCGGACCGGAAATTGAAAAATTGGCTAAATATGGAAGTTCAACTTCCATAGATTTTCCGCGGCCGATGTTAAATCAAAAGAATTATAATTTCAGTTTCTCGGGGCTAAAAACCGCGGTGTTGTATTATATGCGCGATTCGAATCTAAAACCTAAACCCCAAAATCTAAAACCAAATATCGCTGCTTCTTTCCAGCAGGCCGCTTTTGATGTTTTAATTAAAAAAACCCTTCGCGCCGCCGAAGATTTCAACGCTAAATCGATTTTTTTAACCGGCGGCGTGGCGGCAAACAAAACTTTACAAAAACAATTCAAAAAAGCGATAGACAATCTAAAACTCAAAACTCAAGACCTAAAACCTAATCTATATGTCACTAAATATCCGACCGACAACGCGGCAATGATTGCGGCCGCTGCTTACGTTAATTATTTAAGAAAAAAGAATCGTCGGCTGATTGCCAACGGCAACCTTTCTTTATGATCGCGCTTTTAAAACAATTAGATTGGAGATTGAATTTGGCGGTTTTATTTTTAATCGCTGCCGGAATTTTAAGTTTGATATCCACGTCGCCAAATTTTGTTTATAAACAGTTTATCGCTCTCGGTATCGGTTTATTTTTAACGTTCTTGCTTATCAAATTTGATTGGCGAGCATTGGTTAATTACCGCGGCGTGATTTTTGGGCTTTATATTTTTGTCATCCTGCTTTTAATTTTGGCTTATTTTTTTGCGCCTGTTATTCGCGGCACCAGAGGCTGGTTTGTGATTGGCGATTTTCGTTTTCAAATTTCAGAATTGGTAAAGCTTGTTTTAATCGTTGTCTACGCTCATTTTTTCAGTAAAAAACACATCGGCATGGCTCGATTGCCGAATCTTCTCGCCTCCTTTTTTTATTTTATTATTCCGGCGGCTCTCGTTGGAGTTCAGCCTGATTTCGGTTCGGTTTTGATTCTTTTTTGTCTTTGGTTGGGATTTCTTTTAGTGAGCGGCATTCCTTGGAAATACTTGGCAATCGGATTAATTATTTTTTCCGTTTTGGGAACGATTTTTTGGAACAGCGTTTTGAAAGATTATCAAAAAGAAAGAATTTTAGGATTTCTTTTTCCGGGTCGTGACCCCTTGGGAGTCAATTACAACGTAATCCAGTCAAAAATTGCCATCGGCTCGGCCGGTTTTTTCGGAAAAGGGTTTGGTCAGGGAACTCAATCTCAGCTCGGGTTTTTGCCGGAGGCCCAGACGGATTTTATCTTCGCCGCTTTTATCGAAGAATGGGGGTTGGTTTCCGGCTTTATTTTAATAGGCGTTTTTGCCTATCTTATTTTAAGAATCATTAAAATCGGATTGGATTCGGAAAATAATTTCAATCGTTTTATTTGTTTGGGAACGGCGATTTTGTTTATCGTCCAGTTTATTTTTAACGTCGGCTCCAACTTGGGTTTGACGCCTGTAATCGGAGTGACCTTTCCGTTTCTAAGTTACGGCGGCTCTTCACTATTGACGAATTTAATCTTGCTCGGTATAATTCAATCGATTTCCGTTCGCTCATGAAAAAATCGGCGTTATTTATTATTTGCTTTTTATTGGTTATCAGTCTGGCGGCGTTTAACAGGGTAAGAGCGGAAGTTTTAACCAAAGATTTTGAAATATTAAAAGGAGCGAGTTTTGCTGAAATCAGTAATAAACTTAAAAGCGAAGGGATAATTCGCTCAAAATTAATTTTTCAAATTTACAGCCTTATCACCGGAAAAGCTTTTAAGTTTAAGCCGGGGAGATATATTCTGAATTCAAATATTTCTCTTACCGAATTAACGAAAGTCCTGGTTAACGGGCCTCAAGAAATTTCCGTGGTTATTTCTCCGGGGATGACCGTTTCCGAAATTGACGAAAAATTAAGCGCCTTAAAAATTATTAATTCCGGCGAATTAATAAATTCCGGCCGTTCCCTTGAAGGGTATCTTTTGCCGGACACTTATCATTTTTACGTTGGCTCCGATATCAATTTAGTTATCCACAGGTTTTTAGAAAATTTCAATTCAAAAGCCTTGCCTTTTTTTAACAATAATGTTAATATTTTAGACACGTTAATTTTAGCTTCGCTTTTAGAAAAAGAAATCCCCGATTACGAGGAAAAAAGAATTGCGGCCGGTATTTTATTAAAAAGGCTTAAAATCGGTATGCCGCTTCAAGTTGACGCCGCCTTGCTTTACGCCAAATGCGCCGGATTTCTGAAGTGTCCGAAACTTGTTGAAGCGGATTATAAGATTGATTCGGTTTATAACACGTATTTTTATTCCGGTTTGCCGAAGAGTCCGATTTCCAATCCAAGCCTGGAATCAATAAAAGCGGTTTTGAATTATAAAAAAACGGATTATTTATATTACCTTTCCGACCCAAAAACAAAAAAAACAATTTTTAGCAAAACATTGGATGAGCACAATAAAAATCGTGCCAAATATATATTAATAAATAGATAAAACTTACAAAGCCTATAAGAGTAATAGGACTTATTTTTATTATGTCGAAATTGCCGACTAAAATTTTTTCATCGTATCGAAGGCCGTTTATCGAACAGCAGTTTTTAGCCGAAATCCAGATTAATTCTTGGAATTGGTTTGTTAAGACCGGACTCAAAGAACTTTTTGATGAAATTTCTCCAATTAAAGATTACACCGGTGAAAATCTGGAGCTTTATTTTATTGATTATTATTTTGACGAACCGAAATACGACGAAGAGACTGCCCGCAATAAAGACATTACTTACGAAGCGCCTTTAAGGGCAAAAGTAAAATTGGTAAACCGCAAAACCAAAGAAACCAAAGAGCAGGAAGTTTATTTGGGGGATTTTCCCATAATGACCAAAAGGGGGACTTTTATTATCAACGGCGTAGAAAGAGTTGTCGTCGCTCAATTAATTCGTTCGCCGGGGATTTTTTTCACCGCGGAAGTTTTTAAGGGCCAGAAGTTTTTCGGCGCCAAAATTATTCCTAATCGCGGCGCTTGGCTGGAATTTAGCAGCGAACCCGACGGTTTTATCGGCGTTAAAATCGACCGTCACCGCAAGGTTCCGGTTACCGACCTTTTAAGAATTTTCGGATTGGAGAATAACGAAGAGATTATTAAAACTTTCAGCGACGTCGATACCGGCTCGATTAAATTCATTGAAGCCACCCTGAAAAAAGATGCGGCGAAAGACGTTCCGAGTTCTTATATTGAAATTTATAAAAGACTGAGGCCTGGTGATTTGGCGACTCCGGAAAACGCTAAAAGTTTAATCGACGCGATGTTTCAGAGAATCGATCGCTATAGCCTTTCAAACGTTGGTCGTTTTAAATTTAATCAGAGGCTGGATATTAAAAATAAAGAAAGTCAGCTGCTTGACCTTAATGATTTAATTTTAGCCGTAAAAGAAATTATCAATCTAAATAATAATCCGCAGGCAGAGCCGGACGACATCGACCATTTGGGAAACCGGCGGATTAAAGCGGTCGGCGAATTGCTCCAGAACCGGCTTTACGTCGGTTTTGCCAGGCTGCGAAGAATTATTCAAGACAGAATGTCGACTTCGGAGATTGAAAACGTTTTGCCGACTCAAGTAATTAATCCTCGGCCTTTGATTTCGGTGGTCAGAGAATTTTTCGCCACCTCCCAACTTTCCCAGTTTATGGATCAGGTTAATCCTTTGGCGGAACTTGAACACAAGCGCCGGTTATCGGCCATGGGACCCGGAGGATTGACCAGGGAAAGAGCCGGTTTCGAAGTCCGCGACGTTCACAGTTCGTATTATGGTCGTCTTTGTCCGATTGAAACGCCAGAGGGACAGAATATCGGATTAATTTGCCATTTGGCGAATTACAGCAGACTTAACGAATACGGATTTTTGGAGACCCCGTATTTGAGAGTTAAGAACGGAAAAGTAACCGATGAAATCGTTTGGCTTAATGCTTTAGAAGAAGAAAAATATAAAATCGCTCAAGGAAGCGCTAAAGTAGACGAACATGGGAAAATCGTTGAAGAAATTGTCGACGCGAGAATAAAAAGCAGTCCGGGGACGTGTCGTCGGGACGAAGTCGATTTTATTGACGCGGCGCCGAACCAAATCGCCAGTGTTGCCGCTTCCCTCATTCCTTTTCTCGAGCATGACGATGCTAATCGGGCTTTGATGGGTTCGAATATGCAGCGTCAGGCGGTTCCTTCGATTAAGCCTCAAGCTCCTTTGGTTTCAACCGGCATCGAAGAAAAAGCGGCTTTTGATTCCGGAAGGTTGATTATCGCCGAAGAAAGCGGCGAAGTGAAAGAAATTGATGCTAATAAAATCGTGGTTGAAGGAAAAGAGAAAAAGATTTACCGCCTTGATAAATTCCGAAGGTCGAATTATTATACTGCCATTTCCCAAAAACCTTTAGTTTCTAAAGGTCAAAAAGTTAAAAAAGGAGAAGTTTTAGCGGACGCTTCTTCAAGCGAAAATGGCGTTTTAGCTTTAGGTCAGAATCTCTTAGTGGCTTTCGTTTCCTGGGAAGGAGCCAATTTTGAAGACGCAATTATTCTCTCGGAGAGAGTGGCAAGAGAAGATTTTTTTAGCTCGATTCACATTGAAGATTTCTATTGTGATGTTCGGGATACTAAATTAGGTCCGGAAATTACCACCCCGGATATTCCCAATGTCGGCGAAGATAAATTGAAAAATCTTGATGAAGAAGGAATTATTAGGATCGGCGCCGAAGTCGTTGCGGGAGACATTTTGGTGGGAAAAATTTCTCCCAAAGGTGAAGTTGAATTGACGCCGGAAGAAAAATTACTGCGGGCGGTGTTTGGCGAAAAAGCTATCGATGTCAGAGACACTTCGTTGGTTTTGCCGCACGGCAAATCCGGCCGAGTGGTGGGAATTAAAATTTTTTCCCGCGAGCGAGGCGATAAGCTTGAGCCGGGAGTGATTAAAAGAATTCAGATAGAGGTTGCCGAATTGCGGAAAGTAAGAGCCGGCGACAAGTTGGCGGGCAGGCACGGCAACAAAGGCGTTATTTCTCAAATCCGACCGATTGAAGATATGCCTTACTTGGAAGACGGCACGCCGGTTGATATTATTTTAAACCCCTTAGGTGTTGCTTCGAGAATGAATCTTGGACAGATTCTTGAAACTCATCTTGGAATGGCTGCCAAAAAATTGGGCTATCGGGCGATAACCCCGGTTTTTGTCGGCGCCGCGGAAGAAGATATTAAAACCGAATTAAAAAAAGCAGGCTTACCAGAGAACGGCAAGCTGACTCTTTACGATGGCAGAACGGGCCAGCCGTTTCCCGCCCCTATTACCGTTGGTTATATTTATATGTTAAAACTTAACCATTTAGTTGAAGATAAAATCCATATGCGTTCCATTGGTCCTTATTCGCTGATTACTCAACAGCCGTTGGGCGGTAAGGCGCAATTCGGCGGTCAGCGTTTTGGGGAAATGGAGGTTTGGGCCTTGGAGGGTTACGGCGCGGCCAATACTCTTCAAGAAGTGCTGACGATTAAATCGGATGATGTTTTCGGCAGGGCCGCGGCTTTTGAGTCGATTATCAAGGGCGAAAAAATTAAAAATCCTTCAATGCCTATGGCTTTCAATGTTTTAGTAAGCGAACTCAAAGCCTTGGGGTTGAACGTCGAAGAAATCGATAAAGAAGAAAAAAAATAAAATGAATTTCAACGCTTTAAAACTTAAAATTGCTTCTCCGGAAGAAATTATTTCTTGGTCGCATGGCGAAGTGTTAAAAGCCGAAACTATCAATTACCGGAGCCAGCGACCGGAAAAAGACGGTCTTTTTTCCGAACGGATTTTCGGTCCGACTAAAGATTATGAATGTTATTGCGGAAAATACCGAAGAATTCGCTATAAAGGAATTATTTGCGATCGCTGCGGAGTTGAAGTGACAAAAGCATCGGTTCGGCGCGAGCGGATGGGCCATATCAAATTAGCGACGCCGGTATCTCATATTTGGTTTTTAAGAACCATTCCTACAAAAATCGGTTTGTTTTTAAATGCGCCGCTCCAAAAATTGGAAAAAGTAATTTATTACACGGCTTATATTGTTGTTGAAGTGAACGAGGCAAATAAAAAATCGGCGCTGGAAGAACTTGATCGAGAATTTAAATCAAGAAAGAAAACCGGCGAAACCGAAGCAAAAGAATTAGAAGCGGCAATGGCGAAAACTAAAGAAGATTTACTTTCTTTGCGGCCGGGTAAAATTTTAAGCGAGGCGGAATATTTTAATTTGGCCAAGCGTTTTGCCAATGTTTTTAAAGCCGGAAGCGGAGCCGAGGCGGTAAGAAAAATTCTGGAAAAGATGGACTTGAAAAAAGAAGTCGCAAAAATAGAAGCAGAGCTTGAAAATATTAAAGAAATTGCCAAAGAAAGATATTTACTTTATCGTCTTAAACTTATTCGTTCGTTTATTAAGAACAATATGCGACCGGAATGGATGATTTTGACGGTTTTGCCGGTTTTGCCTCCTGATTTGCGTCCGATGGTGGCATTAGATGGCGGCCGATATGCCACTTCCGATTTAAATGATCTTTATCGTCGGGTGATTAATCGCAATAATCGCTTAAAAAAATTGATTGAATTGAAAGCTCCGGAAATCATCATTGTCAATGAAAAAAGAATGCTTCAGGAATCGGTCGATGCTTTAATCGATAACAGCAGTCGGATGGGCACTCAACAGCAAATGTCATCGTTGCGTCGGCCGCTTAAATCTTTAGCCGATATGTTGAAAGGCAAGCAGGGAAGATTCCGCCAAAATTTGTTGGGCAAGAGAGTTGATTACTCCGGCCGTTCGGTGATTGTTGTTGGACCGGAATTAAAACTGAATGAATGCGGTCTGCCGAAAAAAATGGCGCTCGAGCTTTTTAAGCCGTTTGTCATTAATAAAATACTTGAAAGAGGATTGGCGCATAACATTAGAAATGCCAATCGTTTGATTGAAACCGCGCCGGCGGAAATCTGGGCGATTTTGGAAGAAGTTATTGCCGATAAAAAAGTTCTTTTAAACCGCGCTCCAACCTTGCATCGATTAGGAATTCAAGCGTTTAAACCGGTTTTAATCGAAGATTTAAGCATTAGAATCCCGCCGATGGTTTGCAGTGCTTTTAACGCCGATTTTGACGGCGACCAAATGGCGGTTCATTTGTCCTTAACCGAAGAAGCGCAAAAAGAAGCGGAAGAATTAATGCTTTCAAGCAGAAATATTTTGAAGCCGTCGTCCGGAGATCCGATTACTACGCCGTCGCAGGATATCGTTTTAGGCTGTTATTATTTGACGAGAATTGTCGATGAGAGAGGGCCTGTTTCCGCAAGCGGGAAAGAAAAAATTTTTGCTTCCGGCGAAGAGGCGGTGTTGGCTTATGATTTCGGATATGTAAAAATCAACGAACCGATTAAGGTAAAAATAAAAGAAGGAGTGATCGAGACCAGCGTCGGCCGTCTGATTTTTAACCAAATTCTTCCCGAAGATTTTGGTTTCGTCAATAAAACTCTTAATAAAAAAGAACTGCAGAAAGTAATTGCCGAATTAATTGAGAAATACGGCTTAGAAGATATTTGGCGGATTTTGGACAAAATTAAAAAAACAGGGTTCGCTTATGCAACCTTGTCGGGCGTCAGCTGGGGAATGAATGATTTAACAATTCCCAAAGAGAAAAATAAGATATTAAAAGAAGCCGAAATTGAAGTTTCTAAAGTTAAGGAGCAATATCAAGACGGTTTATTGACCGAAGCCGAGCGTCGCCAAAAAACAATCGAGATTTGGGAAAGAGCGAAAAACGAAATCGCCAAACTGGTCCCTTCAACTCTTGAAGCCGGCAATTCCGTTTATTCAATTATCGATTCCGGCGCCAGAGGCACTTGGTCTCAGCCGATTCAAATGGCCGGCATTAAAGGTTTGGTGCAAAATCCTAAAGGAGAAACAATAGAATTGCCTATTAAAGCTTCTTTTAAAGAAGGGCTCGATGTTTTGGAATTTTTTATCAATACTCACGGAGCGCGAAAAGGTTTGATTGATACCGCTTTAAAAACCGCTTCCGCCGGCTATTTGACTCGCCGTTTGGTCGATGTTGCCCAAGATGTGGTGATTAGAGAAAATGATTGCGGAACAAAAGAGGGAATCGAAATTTATCGGGCCGACGGAGAATCTTTTGGTTATCATCTCGGTCAGCGATTATTTGGGCGGACAGCCGCTGAGGATGTTAAAGTCGGGAAGAAAGTTATTGTTAAAGCTAATGAGATTATTAATCGAAAAACGGCTGAAGAAATTGAAAAATCAAAAATCGAATCGGTTAAAATTCGTTCGCCGATTACTTGTAAAACTTTGTACGGCGTTTGTTCAAAGTGTTACGGTCTTGATTTAGCCAGAAGCGAACAGATTAAAACGGGCGAGGCCGTCGGCATTGTGGCGGCTCAATCAATCGGCGAGCCCGGCACGCAGTTAACCTTAAGAACTTTTCATGCCGGCGGTGTGGCCGGAGTTGATATTACTCACGGTTTGCCGAGAGTTCAAGAACTTTTTGAAGTCAGGTTGCCGAAAGGTAAGGCGCCCCTGGCGGAAGCCGATGGAGTTATCGAAGACATTGAAGAGCGAGCGGGAGTAAAAGCGATTAAATTAAAAGTTAAGGGAGGAAAAAAGTCTAAAAAAACGAAAGTTATAGAATATGTTGTTCCGCGAACTAATATTGTTTTTGTGGAACCCGGCCAAGTCGTTCAAAAAGGTGACCAATTAAGCGAAGGAAGCGTTGACCCTAAAGAACTTTTTGAATTTAAAGGTAAAGAAGCGGTTCAGCGCTATATTACCAATGAAATTCAAAAAATTTATGTTTCAGAAGGAACGTACATCAGCGACAAACATATCGAGACGATTATCAGACAAATGTTTTCAAGGGTGATGATTAAAGAGTCG
>JAJZBA010000009.1 GCA_021799155.1 bacterium
TCCGATCTTACGTTTCTGATTTTTTTAAATAAGTAAGGCTTCTTGAGAAAGAAGTTATTTTTTTATATATTGAATACAATGCTGAAAAATTTTAAAAATCTTTCTTTGCCGGAAATTGAGAAAAAAGTTTTGGAATTTTGGCGGGAGAATCGGATTTTTGAAAAATCCGTAAAAAAACCGGCCGGTAAATCGCCCAAGGGTGATTATGTTTTTTACGACGGCCCGCCTTTTGCCACCGGTCTGCCGCATTACGGCCATATTTTGGCAAGCATTATCAAAGACGCCATTCCGCGTTATCAAACTATGAAAGGCAGAAGAGTGCCGCGCCGATGGGGATGGGATTGCCACGGCTTGCCGATTGAAAACGAAATCGAAAAAGATTTGGGTTTAAAAACAAAAAAAGATATTGAAAATATCGGTATTAAAAATTTTAACGAAGCCGCCAGAAAAAAAGTTTTGGCTTATGCTTCGGATTGGAAAGAGATAATTCCTCGAATCGGCCGCTGGGTTGATATGGAAAACGATTATAAGACGATGGATGCCGATTATACGGAATCGGTTTTGTGGATTTTTAAAACTTTGTACGATAAAGGCTTAATCTACGAGGGTTATAAATCAATGCATCTTTGTCCGAGATGCGAAACGACTTTATCTAATTTTGAAGTGGCGCAAGGGTATAAAGAGATAGAGGATATATCGATTTATGTGAAATTTGAATTAAAAGAAACTAAACCCCAAACCCTAAAACCTAAAACTTATTTATTGGTTTGGACCACAACGCCTTGGACTTTACCGGGAAATGTCGCCTTAGCGATTAATTCTAAGATTAATTATGTAAAAATTAAAATTGAGGAAGAATATTTTATTCTGGCTAAAAATCGTCTTTCGGTAATCAGCTTCCCCTATAAAATTATTGAGGAATTTAAGGGGATAAAGCTTATCGGTCTAACCTACGAACCGCCTTTTGATTATTTTAAAGCGCCTTTTAAAATTTATCCGGCGGATTTTGTCAGCGCCGAAGAAGGTACCGGCATTGTTCATATTGCGCCGGCTTTCGGCGAAGACGATATGAATTTGGCGCAAGAGAATAATTTACCGTTTATTCAACATGTTTCAATGGACGGTAAATTTAAGCCGGAAGTTAAAGACTTCGCCGGTTTGCCGGTAAAACCGAAAGAAAATCATCAATCAACGGATATTGAAATTATTAAATGGCTTGCTAAAGAAAATAAATTATTTAGCAAACAAAAAATCACGCACTCTTATCCTCATTGTTGGCGTTGCGATACTCCGCTTTTGAATTACGCCGCTTCATCGTGGTTTATGAAGGCGACGGAAATTAAAAACAAACTTCTTTTAAATAATAAAAAAATTAATTGGATTCCGGCTCATATTCGCGACGGCCGTTTCGGTAAGTGGCTCGAAGAAGCGCGCGACTGGGCGATTTCCCGAACGCGTTTTTGGGGGGCGCCGCTTCCGGTTTGGCGATGCGAAAAATGTGAGAAAATAAAAGTCATCGGCTCTCTCGAAGAACTTAAAAGAAATATTAAAAAAACTTGCAACAAATATTTTGTGATGCGCCATGGCGAGGCGGAAAGCAATTTGTTTAATTTTATAAGCTCAAATTATAAAAACGAACATCATTTAACGGAAAGGGGCAAGAAACAAGTTAAGGCGGCGGCGAAAATTTTTCGACAAGGACAGGATAAAATCGACTTTATTTTTTCTTCCGATTTTTTGCGCTGTCGCGAGACTGCTGAAATTGTCGCTGAAGCAGTCGGTTATCCCAAAAATAAAATAATTTTTGACAAACGATTGCGAGAAATTAATACCGGAATTTTTGACGGCAGAAAACCGCAAGAATATCATGATTATTTTTCTTCGCTCGAAGAAAAATTTTATAAAACGCCGCCTAAAGGAGAAAATCTGATAGAATTAAAAAAGCGCGTTTCTGAATTTTTATACGAAATAGCTAAGAAATATTCCGGAAAAAATATTTTAATCGTTTCCCACGAATATCCGATTTGGATGATTTTTAGCGGCGCCGCGGGTGCGGACGTAAAAAAATCAATTGAAATCAGAAAAAACAAATCGGATTTTTTAAAAACCGCGGAAATTAAAAAACTGGATTTTATCCCGATTCCCCATAACGATGATTTCGAACTTGATTTTCACAGGCCCTATATCGACGAAATAGAATTTCCGTGTACCCATTCGGCAGGGGCTTCGACTGAGCTCAGTCGAAAGTCCTCAGGGCAGGTCTGCGGCGGCGTAATGAAACGTATCCCCGATGTTTTTGATTGTTGGTTTGAATCCGGCGCGATGCCGTACGCTCAAGCGCATTATCCGTTTGAGAGGCGACTGCCTTTCCCCGCCGAATTTATTGCCGAAGGTGTTGATCAGACGCGCGGTTGGTTTTACACGCTTTTAGTTTTATCAACAGCTTTATTTAATAAGCCGGCTTATAAAAATGTGATAGTCAACGGCATTATTTTAGCGGAAAGCGGCCAGAAGATGAGTAAGCGCTTAAAAAATTATCCCGATCCGATGGAAATTGTTAATAAATACGGCGCCGACGCTTTAAGATTATATCTTTTATCTTCGCCGGCAGTGAGAGGAGAGAGTTTTAACTTTTCTGAAAAAGGCGTCGATGAGATTTATAAAAAAACAATTTTAAGATTTTGGAATGTTTACAGTTTTTACGATCTTTATGCCGAAAGAAAAATTAAGGCTAAAAGTCATTTACCTAAAATAAAATCGAAAAATGTTTTGGATAAATGGATTTTGGCAAGACTTAACGAGACAATACTTGGGATTTCTAAAAATCTTGAAAAATACGAATTAGATAAAGCCAGTCGGCCAATAAATGATTTTATCGATGACTTGTCCACCTGGTATATCAGGCGTTCAAGAGTGCGTTTTAAAGTTCCGTTTCACCTTCACATTCATAAAAAAAATAAAAAACCATTAAAGGATAGAGATGACGCGATTGAAACAACTAAGTTTATTTTAATTGAATTTTCAAAAGCCGTTTCGCCTTTTATTCCTTTTATTGCAGAAGTAGTTTATAAGTTAACGGACGGCAAAAAGGAAAGCGTTCATTTGGATAATTGGCCGGATTACAAGTCGCTTTCAAGAAGCGAGAAAAACATAATCGAGAAAATGAAAATCGTCCGCGAAATTGTTGAGAAAGTTTTAGCGATTCGTCAAGCGGCAGGGATAAAAGTGAGGCAACCGCTTGCTTCGCTTAAAATTAAAAATCAAAAATTAAAAATCAAAAATGACAAGGAATTATTAGATTTAATTAAAGATGAGATAAATGTGAAAAAAATAATATTTGATTCTAAAATAAAAAATGATTTTGAATTGGATACAAAAATTACGAATGAATTAAAAAAGGAAGGACAAATAAGAGAATTGGTAAGAATTATTCAGGATTTAAGAAAAGACGCCGGATACACGCCAAAAGACAGGGTGGTTTTATACGCCCAAACCGGCGATGAATTATTTAATTTAATTAGTCAAAATTTAATTTCTCTAAAACAGGAGATTGGCGCCAAGGAAATCGCGTTTAAAAAAACAGCTAAATTTGACGCCGAAGAAGAAACCAAAATTGACGGTTTTCAAATTTGGCTGGGGATAAAGAAAATTTAATTATGCAGTACAACAAATTAGTTCGCGATAAAGTAGTGGAAATCATAAAAAATAAAGGCGAAAAAGCGATTTTTCATATTGCCGATGAATCGGAATATTGGGAAAAATTGCAGGAAAAATTAAAAGAAGAAGTTGATGAATTCATAAAAGACCCAAGCATCGGCGAAGTTTCGGACATTCTTGAAGTGATCGAGGCAATATGCGAATTCAAAAATTTCGATAAGTCGGAATTGGAAAGCGTTAAAAACAAAAAAGCCGAAGACAGAGGAAAATTTGAAAAGAGAATAATTTTAGATGAGAGTTGAAAAATGGATTTAAAATCAACTTATAATAAAATTGCTAAAGATTGGCATAAAAATCATCAGCAAGATGATTGGTGGGTTGAGGGCGTAGATAAATTCATTAGTCTTTTAAAACAGGGCAGTGTTGTGCTTGATATCGGTTGTGGCGGCGGGACGAAAACCAAATATTTAGTTAACAAAGGATTGAAGGTTTTTGGAATTGATTTTTCGGAAAAAATGATTGGAATAGCAAAACGGGAAGTTCCGGAAGCCGATTTTTTGACGATGGATTTGCGCGATGTCAATGATTTAGAAGAAAATTTTGACGGAATTTTTGTGCAAGCAGTTTTGTTGCATTTTCCCAAAAAAGAAATACGAGACGTTTTAAAAAAAATAATAAACAAATTAAAAGATGGCGGCTATTTGTATATAGCAGTAAAAGAAACAAAATCCGGCCAGCCGGAAGAAGAGATAAAAATTGAAAACGATTATGGCTATCAATATGAAAGATTTTTCAGTTATTTTATGCTTGAAGAATTAAAGAATTTATTTTTTGATTTCAAAATGAAGGTCGTTTATGAAAACACGATCAATGGCTGGATACAAATAATTTCTAGAAAATGAATTTTAAAAAAATTAAAAACGAGTCCTGGATAGATCCGCGAGTAGAAATTAGAAATTCTTTTATACATAACAAAGGAATGTTTGCTAAAAAATTAATCAAGAAAGGAGAAATTATTATTGTTTGGGGAGGGGAAATAATACGCCAAAAAGATATTTTAAGTGGTAAATATCGAAAAGATGGAATAGTACAGATCGAAGATGGTATTTTCCTTGGAGATTTATTATCAAGCGATAAAAACATGGATGAGTTTACTAATCATTCATGCGATTCTAATTTATGGATGGATAATGAAATAACTCTTTCTGCGCGACGTGATATTTTACCGGGCGAAGAGATAACAGTTGATTATGCATTATTTGCTTGGGTCGATATGCAAAATTTCTGCAATTGCGGATCGCCATTATGTAGAAAAATTATTACTAATGAAGATTGGAAATTAAATGATGTGCAGAAAAGATATTTTGGTCACTTTTCCCCATTTTTAAATAAAAAAATAAACGATAATAGAAATTAAAAAAATAAAATTAATAAAATTATAAAATTAAAAATCCGCAGACAAAATAAAGATATTTTCGAAGCGATTAAAAGCGGGAAAAAGAAGATAGAAACTCGGGCAGCAACGGAGAAATATATGGCGGTAAAGGTTGATGATATTATGATGATGCAAAATTATTGAGAGAGATTTATTTAAATTTTCTAAATAAATAATTATGCAAATTTTACGGACAAAATTTAAAAAAGAAATTATTGCAGAATTTTTGGCGCCGATAAAATCTTCAAATAAGGTGATTATTCTTTGCGGCGGTATGCCATCATATCCCGGGAGAAGAAATGAATTGCTGGAATTTTTGGCGAAAAAGGGATATTGGGTTTTTTTGCCGCGTTATCGCGGTAGTTGGGAAAGCGGCGGTTCGTTTCTAAAAATTTCTCCACATCAGGATGTTATTGATATTATCAATGAATTGCCGCGCGGTTTTCGGGATTTATGGAGTAATAAAAAATATAAAATAAAAAATCCTGAAATTTATTTAATTGGTTCAAGTTTTGGCGGTCCAGCCGTGATTTTGGCTTCTAAAGATAAAAGAGTTAAAAAAGTTGTGGCGTTTTCGCCAGTGATTGATTGGCGGGAAGAAAGTAAAATTGAAACAGTGAGTTCTCTTAGTAAATTTACAAGAATTGCTTTTGGTAATGGTTATAGATTTATAAATAAAAATTGGAATAAACTAAAATCCGGAAAATTTTATAATCCAATAAACGAAGCCAAATCAATTAATGGCAAGAAAATATTTATTATTCACGCCAAAGATGATGAAGTGGTGTATTCAAAGCCGTCGGAAAAATTCGCAAAATTAACCGGTTGTAAATTTATTTTGCTTAAAACCGGCGGGCATTTATCATCGTCAAATTTAATGGCGCTTAAATTTTGGAAGAAAATTAAATTATTTTTGAAAGACTAATCAAGAATTATGTCTATATTTTTAATTTCTTTGCCGATATTTTTAATAGTTTTAAGCGGCTGGCTGCTTAAAAAGTTTAAAGTCGTAACCGACGACTGGGTCCATATTCTTAATGAATTTACTTATTATGTCGCTTTGCCGGCTTTAATTATCGCCAGTTTCTGGGAGATTAATTTTTTAAGCGGAGAAGCGCGGCGTTTGATTTTCTGGAGTTTATTAATAATGATCTTCTTCTTCCTTTTTATTTTCCTTCTTCTTTCTTTTTTCAAAATTTCCAAATCGCTTAAGGCCGCCATCCTTTTAGGAGCCGCTGTCGGCAACACTCTTTATATGGGGCCGGCACTGGTCGAGATTGGATTCGGAAAAGAATTTTTGCCGAACGCCGCTTTAATCGGCGTTATCTTTTTAATAATCCCTTTGGCGGCCGTAATTGCCTTGATTCAATATTGGTATTGCCGCGAGCGCTGTCTTCAAAAAGAATTAATCAGTTTTTTAAAAAATCCTTTGGTAATTTCCGCGGCGGTCGGGGTTGTTTTAAGTTTTTTAAAATTTGACGAGCCTTTAATACTCGGCATCAGAAAATCGATTGCAATGCTTGGCGCTACGGCTTCGCCGGTGGCTTTGTTTGCTTTGGGCGGCTTTCTTTACGGAAAATTTTTAAAAAAGGATTTGGGCGTGGTGTTTTTGATTTCTTTTTTAAAAATAATCGCTTTTCCGTTGGCGATTATTATTTCTTCAGGATTTTTAACCAAAACAAACAGCTTTCAAATTTTGACTTTGCTTTCGGCGATGCCGGTGGCGGTTACCACTTTCGTAATCGCGGAAAAATTCAATCTTCATAAAGATTTAATCGGTAACGCCATTCTTGTTTCAACGATTTTTTCATTCATCATCGCGCCGATTATAATTTCGTTGTTTTTGTAATTCGGTGAAATTTGACAATATATAAATTGTTTGTATTATTTAATTAGACACCGACAATTTTTGTCGGTTTAAAAATTTAAGAAGGAGGTGATTTAAATGAATAGAGGGCAAAGAATTACAGAACAGTTAAGAGACCCGGATACGGAAGACAAGTTTATAAGTCACTGGTTAGTGTTGTTTATAATTTATAGAAATCCCGGGACAACACTTGAAAGTCTTCAAAAAGACCTTGAAGATTTATGGAGAAAAATTAACGAAAAAGACGAAAAAATCTTCCTAAACTTCGGAGGTTGTAGCGATGGCCATAATTACAACTTACTCAACATAGAAAATGTATTGGCTAATTGCGCCGAGATCGGTTTGATAAAAATCTATAAAGACAACTGTTATAAAGACACCTTTTACATTTGTGATTCTGGAGCGAGAGAGCTTTTAAACGGGTTGTGCGGCAATTGGCCAAAATTAAAAATTATCGGCAAGGAGGTGATTTTATGAGAAGAAAGAAATGGTTTTTGAGAGCAGTGGCTCATTGTAAAGAAGGCTGCTGACTTCGCCTCGTCTCATCGCGGCATTATTTATCGATGAGGCGAGGCTTTTTTACCCTTACACCTATGCATAGGTGTGGGGGTTTATTTTTGATATAATTGAAACAAGATGATTTCTAAAAGAGATTTGATTAAAATCAACGATTATCTCTGGGAGATTCCGAAAAGTTTTAGAAACGATTCTCTCGACAGGCTCGGGATAAAAATGCGCGTGCCGGCGAGAATTTACGCGGATGAAAAAATGTTAGAGCAGATTTTTAAAGATAAAAGTTTGGAACAATTGGTAAATCTAGCGACTCTTCAAGGTATTGAAAAATATTCAATTGTGATGCCGGATTGTCATGAAGGTTACGGCAGTCCGATTGGTGGCGTTTTCGCGACGCGCGCCAAAGACGGCATAATTTCTCCCGGCGCCGTCGGTTACGATGAAAATTGCGGCGTTCGGTTATTGAAATCGGATGTTTCGATAAATGAAATTAAAAACAAATTAGATGATTTAGCGACGGAAATCCAAAAAAACGTCCCATCGGGTTTGGGCAGGGGCAGGCAAGTTAAGTTAAGCGTCGACGAGTTGGATAAAATTTTGGAAGGCGGGGCGCAGGAATTAGTAAAACAGGGTTACGGCAAAGAAGGCGATTTAGAAAATTGCGAAGCCAACGGCCGGCTTGAATGGGCCGACGCTTCAGAAGTTTCCGATACCGCTAAAAATCGCGGCCGAGACCAGGTTGGTACTTTGGGTTCCGGAAATCATTTTCTTGAAATTCAAAAAGTGGGAGAAATTTTTGATGAAAAAGCGGCCGAAGTTTTCGGCTTATTCAAAAACCAAATTGTTGTTATGATTCATACCGGCAGTCGCGGTTTAGGGCATCAGATTGCCACGGATTATATCCGTTTAATGCTTCAGGTAATGCCAAAGTATAAAATTGTTTTGCCGGATAAAGAATTAGCCGGCGCGCCTTTTAATTCGTCGGAAGGTCAGAGATTTTTCAAAGCAATGGCTTGCGGCGCAAATTTTGCCTGGGCGAACCGGCAGATGATTACTTATTATGTTAGGCAAGCATGGGGAAAAATATTGGGTCGTCAGTCGTCAGTTGTTGGTTGTGAGTTAAAAGTTTTTTATGATGTGGCGCATAATATTGCTAAATTGGAAGGTGGTTTGTTAGTTCATCGCAAAGGCGCGACCCGGGCTTTTCCGCCGAACCATCCGGAAATTCCGGAAAAATACCGAAGCGTTGGTCAGCCGGTTTTGATTCCCGGTTCGATGGGGACCGCTTCTTATGTTTTGCGCGGGGCCGAGGAGGGCAAAGAAGCGTTTTATTCCACTTGCCACGGTGCCGGCAGAATGATGTCGCGGCATCAGGCGATTAAAACTTTATCCGGCAAAGAAATCGTCAAAAATCTGGGAAACCGCGGCATTATCGTAAAGTGTTATTCAATGCGCGGCATTGCCGAAGAAGCGCCGGAAGCTTATAAAAACATAGACGAAGTCGTTGAAGTGGTGCATCAAGCGGGTCTGTCTAAAAAAGTGGCGCGACTTATCCCTTTAGCGGTAATAAAAGGAGAGTAAAAAAAAGAGGCTCCTATCGCGCAGGAACCTCATCGAAAAGAGCTATTTGTTGTTTTAAATCTTGTTGTTTCGGAGGGGACAGAAGAATCGCAGCCGCTTGCCGACAGGCTTGATTGAATAAATTTGCCGGCACCCAACAGGCATCTGGGTCGTGGGCTTGGGCGTCCGGTTTGCGTTTTGATATTATTTCTATTTTTCTAGTGCCGGTGCGGGAGAAAACAAATTCAACATTCATTACCTGGATAGTCACTCGGGATTTGTCCGGCAATATTTTCTTGACTTTAATCTCGTTCAATCAAACCACCTCCTTTAATACGGAATAATTCTTTTTGGAAATCTAAAATTCATATTTTCCGTCAGTGACGGAATTTTCATGTCGTCTTTTTTTTCTCCGCAATTACTGCAATATTTGTCTTCAGACAAATTCAGCGTTCCGCAGGAGCAATACCAGCTTTTTTCATCGCCACTATCGCTTTGATCAAACACTATTCCTCCTTCGCTCATTAGATACCTCCATTAAATTTTATACTCTGACCACAAATAAACGGCCAGAGATATTATTAATACAACCAACGCGTCCAGATTTTCTACCATCTTATCCTCCTTTTTAATTTAATATGCTATAATTAAACTATCCTATTTTTTACGATTTGTCAACTATGAAATTAACTTTTTACGGCGGCGCGAAAAGCGTCAGCGGAGCTAACTATCTTTTAGAGATAAGAGACTCTTCGACAGGCTCGGGGTTGACTCGTATTCTCGTTGACTGCGGCTTGTTTCAGGGTTGCGATTTTTGCGATAAGTTTAATTTTGAACCTTTTCCTTACGACCCGAAATCAATCGACGCGGTTTTAATCACTCATAGCCATATCGACCACATCGGCAGATTGCCGAAACTTTACAAAGACGGATTTCGCGGCCCGATATATTCGACAGCAGCCGCCAGAGATTTTAGCGAAGAACTTTTACTTGATTCCGAACATCTTTTAACCAAAGAAGCGGAAAATAAAAATTTGCCGCCGCTTTACGATATTGAAGACGTTAATCAAATAATGACTTTATGGCAGACCGTGAAATATCATCAAAAATTGAAAATTAAGGATTTTGAAATTGAATTTTTCGACGCCGGCCATATTTTGGGTTCGAGTTTTATCGCGGTTAAAGCCGAAGGCAAGCGAGTTGTTTTTTCCGGAGATTTAGGGAATGTTCCTTCGCCATTAGTGAAAGATACGGAAATTACGGATAAAGCCGATTACGTTTTAATTGAATCGGCTTACGGCGGCCGGCTTCATGAAGATTTGGATAAAAGAAAAGAAATTCTGGAAGATTTAATTGAAGAAACGGTCAAGGCCGGCGGCACACTGCTCATTCCGGCTTTTGCGATGGAAAGAACCCAGGAGCTTTTATTTGAATTGAACGAACTGGTTGAAAACGGCCGAGTTCCGAAGGTTCCGATTTTTATCGATAGTCCTTTGGCGATTAAACTGACATCGGTTTATAAAAAATATTCCCAAGACCCGGCTTATGTCGATTCGGAAGCTTTAAGTCTTCTCCGTAAGGGCGATGCGATTTTTGATTTTCCCGGATTGAAATTAACCTTAACCACCGAACAATCAAAAGAAATTAATAATGTTTCGGGACCAAAAGTGATTATTGCCGGCGCCGGCATGTCGCAAGGCGGAAGAATTCTTCATCATGAATATCGTTATTTGTCCGACCCGAAAAGTTCGATTTTGTTTGTCGGCTACCAGGCGCAAGGTTCTTTGGGAAGAAAAATTTTAGACGGAGAGAAAACGGTTAAAATATTTGGCGAGGAAATTCCTGTAAAATGCAAGGTTAAAGCAATCAGCGGTTATTCAGCTCATGCCGACCAGGAACAACTTTTGAATTGGTTGAAACCGATGAGATTGGGTTTGAAAAAAGTTTTTATCGTTCAAGGCGAAGAAGACCAGATGGAGCCGTTGGCGCAGAGAATCAGAGACGAGTTGGCGGTGGAGACGGTAATACCTACAATGGGGGAAGAAGTTATGCTATAATAAATCAAAAATAATAAATAGAAAATAATAAACACAAACTTAAAAATAATTAAACTATTTATTGGAGGTAATCGCCAAATTTATTAAAATTTATTATTTATTATTTCTAATTTTTTATTTATGAATGACATCTGCCACACAACCTATAAATACAAAATCTGTGTTTCTGGAGCCGCGGAAACCGGTCATTGCGGCGAGACGGCCTTTCAAAAAGCCGAAGAATTAGGTAGGGAAATCGTTCGTCACGACGCGGTTTTAGTTGACGGCGCCACCACCGGTTTTCCTTATTGGGCGGCCAAAGGCGCGAAAAAAGAAGGCGGAATCGTTATCGGTTTTTCGCCGGCGAAAACCGAAAAGGAGCACATTGAACATTACCAACTGCCGACCGATTTTCACGATATTATTGTTTATACCGGTTAGA
>JAJZBA010000010.1 GCA_021799155.1 bacterium
AAACGCGCGAACGCCAAAGATAAAGACAAAATCAAATTCCCGCCGAGATTGTTTTTTAGAGCCTGCCCTGAGGACATTCGGCTGGGCTCAGTCGAAGCCCTTGCCGAATGGGTTCCGTCAAGTTGAATTAAAAAATTATCAAATTCTTCCTGCGATTCAAATTCTTTCCCTAATATCTCATTTCTAATTTCTCCAAACTTTTGTGTCGCCTTTTTCGGCTCCAAAACAAACGCTTCGTGCGTTCCCGTGCTTTTCCCGCTCGGCACGCTGGCTATCACGGAAAATTTACCGCCTTTAAACTCCGCTTCCAAAGTATCTTTCCCGCGAGAATCCTGAATGATTTTTATGTCTATATCATTTAATTTCATTTTGACCGTTCTTCGGAATTTTAACTCGAACACTGCGATAAACCAATCCGATAAATAAAATATAAGCAAGTATATAAACAAGATACTCTGCAATTTCTGCGGAAGAACCGATTTTTTCTTCGAGTTCAAAAAACTCGTAAATAGTGTGCCATAACCTTCCTATTGCTAAAACGGCTAACGTCCAAACAACGACGTGCATTGCCGAATAAGTAAGCCCTCGCCGCATCGCCATTTGGGCAATCGGCACGGCAGCAATCGCCAAAACAAACACCAATGACGAAAGAATAAAATAGATTAACATGATCAATTAATTCTCGTTTAAAGCCGACTCTTTTTATAAAATAAAGTGGTTTTGTTTAAGATTGATAATTTTTTCTAATCTTTTGTTATTTCCAGTGTAATTTTAATTATTGCATCTGGACTAAGCGAAATTGATTCGATTTCTTTTCTAACTAAAAATTTAGCAAACTCTGGAAAAGTTGATGGCGCATCGCCGCAGATACCGATATATTTTTTTCTGGCGCGGCATTTTTTAATGACTTCAGAAATAAGCTTTTTTACAGATTCATCTTTTTCGTTGGTAATTCCGCGAATCATCTCGTTGCCGTCTCTGTCTATACCAACAGTCAATTGCGTCAAATCATTAGAGCCAATACTCATTCCGTCAAAAATTTTAAGAAATTCATCGGCTAAAATAACATTAGAAGGAATTTCGCACATTACATATATTTTAAGAGGTTTTAGATTTTGGATTTTGGGTTTTAGATTATTTTTTTCTATAATCTCTACGACTTTTCTGCCTTCTTCCGGCGTTCGGCAAAACGGCACCATTACTTCCACGTTGTCTAAGCCCATTTCCTCGCGAACTTTTTTAATGGCTTTTAATTCTAAAATAAACGCGTCTTTGAAATTCGGATGGTAATAACGCGAAGCGCCCCGCCAGCCGATCATCGGATTTTCCTCGCTCGGCTCGTACAACTCACCGCCGATAAGCGTCCGGTATTCATTGGTTTTAAAATCGGAAAATCTTAAAATTACCGGCTTGGGATAAAAAGCCGCACCGATTTTCGCGATGCCATACGCTAATTTATCAATATAAAATTGTTTCTTGTCTTCCCAACCAATCGTTCGCTTTTCTATCTCGTTAATAATTTGTTTTAGTTTCGAATTTCGAATTTTGAATTTTGAATTTGTTTCGAATTTCGAATTTCGTGCTTCGGATTTTAGCTTATCAAAATTGATAAGCATTAATGGATGTATCCCGATATCCCCAGCAATGATAAACTCTTCTCTCGCCAAGCCCACTCCGTCGTTGGGTAAAAACGATTTTTCAAAAGCAGTTTCCGGCGTGGCGATATTCATCATTATTTTTGTTTTCGGTTTTGGCAATTTTTTAACATCATGTTCAATAACTTTAAATTTCAGCGCGCCGTCATAAACAAATCCTTCGGCACCAGTGGTATCAACTGTAATTATTTGTCCCGTTTTAATTTTTCTCGTGGCATTTTCCGAGCCGACAATGCAAGGAATTCCCAATTCGCGGCTAACAATTGCCGCGTGGCTGGTGCGACCGCCCTTATCCGTTATAATCGCCGACGCAATTTTCATAATCGGTTCCCAGTCGGGATCTGTCATATCGGTAACCAAAATTTCGCCGGCTTTAAATTGGCCGACATTTTTCGCGTCCAAAATTACCCGCGCCTTGCCCGTCGCGATTTTATTTCCAACAGAAGCGCCTTTAACAATAGGGTTTAGGGTATGGGGTTTAGGGCATAGGACATATTCTTTAATTTTCGTAAAATCCCTCAAGGCATGAATCGTTTCCGGTCTTGCCTGAACGATATACAATTCGCCGGTCCTGCCGTCTTTTGCCCATTCCATATCCATCGGCGTCCACCGCTTATTTTTCTTTGTATAATGTTCTTCAATTAAAACTCCCCATTTTGCCAGTTTTAAAATTTCATCGTCGTTTAAAACAAAAGTTTCTTTTTCTTTTTGCGAAGTGTTTATAATTTTTGTATTTTTTACGGAAACGCCTTTTGGTTCCGCATAAATCATCTTGCGATTTTTAATACCTAATCGTTTATCTATAATGGGTTTCTGTTGCTGATTAATTTTTGGTTTAAAAACCAAAAATTCGTCCGGCGTTACTTCTCCTTGAACAATCATTTCTCCCAGCCCCCACGAGCCGTTGATTAAAACAACGTCGCGAAAACCGGATTCGGTGTCTAAAGTAAACATCACCCCCGAACAACCCTTATCCGAACGCACCATTTTTTGCACGCCGACCGATAAAGCCACTTTAAAATGATCGAATTTTTTGTCAACGCGATAAGAAATGGCGCGATCCGTAAACAACGAAGCCATTGCCGCGCGCACCGCTTTTAAAACTTCGTCGGCACCGCGGATATTTAAATAAGTCTCGTGTTCTCCGGCAAAACTTGCGCCCGGTAAATCTTCAGCTGTGGCGCTGGAGCGCACTGCCACATCAACTCCCGTACCATAACGAACGCTGGCGCCTTTGGCGCTAGACGAAGTCTGCGCTCGTTTGGTGTGAGAGTCAACATTTTTGCTGTATTCCTTTTCCATTTCTGCGTATGCTTCCACAATGGCGCTTTTTAAATCTTCCGGAAATTCGGTATTTTTAATTGTTTCCCTAATAAGCTTTCCCCGTTTGGCTAAATCAGAAATATTCTTAGTATCTAAGTCTTTTAATGTTTCTTTGATAAAGTCTTCTAAACTTTGATTTTTGATTTTTGATTTTTCTAAAAAATACTTATATGCTTTTGCCGTTACTACAAAACCACCGGGAATTCTTATTCCCTTCGGTGCCAAATTTTTTATCATCTCACCCAACGAAGCGTTTTTCCCGCCAACTTCACCGACATCCTTAATTCCGACTTCGCTTAATTTTTTAATAAATCCCGCAGAACAACGGCGATTTATTTTTTTTAATTTTATTTTATTTTTATTAAATGTTTTAATCATAATATTTTATTAAAAAATTAAATTTATAAACGAAATATCTTAAATTTACAATCGCCGTTATCATACGGGGTAAATATTTTTGTCATATTTTTAATACTACTCCTTCGACTCGCTCAGGACAAGCATCAAATCCGCCACATTAAAACTATTTTTCTTAGTAAAAATCAAATCGCCGGTTTTTTTAAAAAAATTGAAAGAATTATGATTATTCAAAAATTCCCGCGGATTCAGTTTTAATTTTTGCGCTTTTTTAAGTGTTAAAATGTCTCCGATTGCGCCGGCGGCTTCGGTATTGTCGCGGCCATCGCTGGCAATACTTAAGATTATTAAGTTATTGGTTATTAAGTTATTAGTTATAATGCTCAGCACCGCTTCCATATTTCGTCCGCCCTTACCTAATTTTTGATTTTTGATTTGTAATTTTGATTTTTGATTTTTGATTTTTGATTTTTTTAATGTAACCGTCGTCTCACCCCCCGCCATTGCCGCTTCTCCCGGACACACCGATAGGGTTAAACCTATCAGTGCTTTTCTCGCTTCACCTTTAAGTTTTAACGAATAAATCTTTGACTCGAAACCCAACTTCTTCGCTTTTCTCGCCATCGCTAAAATCGGTTCGCGATTGGAGAAAAACAAAATATTTTTAACGTTTTTAAAGTATTTCTTATCTTTCGGCGTTTCTAAAAGTCGTAGGTTGTAAGTTGTTGGTCGTAAATTATGTTTTTTCAAAATAGCTTCCGCATCTTTTTTAGCGGTCTTATCATAAACCGTCGGTCCGGAAGCGACCATAGATAAATCATTATTCGCCGTCGGAACATCGGAAATAATTAAAGAAATTACCGTTGCCGGATAAGCTAATTTCGCTAAACCGCCTCCTTTTATATCGGATAAGTGTTTTCTAACCGTATTTAATTCTTTTATATCGGCGCCGGCTTTGGTTAATTCTTTAAAAATTGTTTGCGAATATTTTAATTCTTTTTCTGAACCGCATAAAAGCGCCGAGCCTCCGCCGCAAACAAAAGTTATGAGTAAATCGTCTTTTTTTAGGTTTTTCGCTAATTTGATGATTTTTTTTGTGGCTTCAACGTTTTTCCGCGATGGGAGCGGATGTGTTCCTGTTAAAAACTTAATTTTAGAGTTTATAATTCGAGATTTGTTTGAAATTTGGCTTTTGGGATTTGGAATTTCAGTATCTAAAGATACGCCGCCAACAAAACGATGGCCTAGGGGCAATAAAATTTTTAATAGAGTCAGCGCTGCCAATGAAGAGCCTTTGCCGATACCAATAAGAAACACTCTTTTGAAATCATCCAAATCTAACCGCAACGCCATCTCGTTATCGCTGATAGGGTTAACACTATCAGCGGTATTATATTTAATTTTTAGAAACCTTCCTTTTTCTATATTTATTCTTTCCGAAACAACTTTCGGAATTTCAATCGCCTCGTACCCCGCCTCGGCGATTTTAAGCGCCATTTCGCGCAGAGAAGATTTTTTTATTAAAGCGTCGAAGTTAATAATCATTTCTTTTTCTTTTATCTTTTTCTTTTATCTTTTTCTTTTATCTTTTTCTTTTATCTTTTTCTTTCCCATATAATATTATATAACATACTCATAACAAAAATTATAAAGCATTATGCAAAAAGCGGTAAAATCATACAAATCCTCCAGTCCTCTTAAGAGGACTGGAGGATTTGTGGAGATCGCAGAATTAGTATTCATGAAATTGATATAAATATAACAGATTTTTTATCTCAATCGCCTCCCCCGCTTCGGCGATTTGAATAAAGATGAAAGTTATATGCTTGCAAATTGTATATAAAAATAAAAAGGGCGGAGCCGCAAATGGTCCCGCCTACCTATATGAAAGAATAGGGTAGGCAATCTAAATGTCAAGCACTAAATCCGTTTGCCAAGCATTATCGATTTGTTTTATGTCCAAATCTTCGTAGGTTACGGCCTTGATGTCTTCGTCAAATTTTTCTACCGGATGGCCTATAATTTCAGCTTCCAATTTTGCGCCTTTTTCTAACGCCTGACACCTGACACTTGATACCTGATACACAGATTTATTAATTTGGCTTCTTGCTAAAATCTCGCTTAAAAAATCCACCAAAAGAGAATTTAAATCAACTGACTGAATTTCGATTCTTTCTTTTTTCGCGATTTGTGCTCTGCGATTTACGCTTTGCGACAAAATCTCTATCATCGCTTCCGCGGCGTTTTGAAACAACTCTTCAATCGTTTTTCCATAAATCCTCAACCGCAATTCCGCCGGATGAGGAAGAGTTTCATATTTTTTCATACAATAATTCTTCAATAATTTGCTTTTCGTCCCAAGGAATTTTTTTGCCGTTTTCCACACACATCCAAACTTCGCCGCCCTTACCGGTCAAAATCACGACATCGTCTTTTTTAGCGAGCGATAACGCTTTTTTAATTGCCTCTTTGCGGTCGATTATTTTAAATAAATTTCGAGTTTCGAATTTAGGATTTCGGATTTGCGAAAATCCGCTTTCGATGTCGTTTATAATCTGAAGCGGATTTTCGTCGTACGGGTCTTCGTTTGTCAAAATAATTTTATCGCAATACTTCGCCGCTATTTCTCCCATTGCCGACCTTTTCCATTTGTCGCGGCCGCCGCCCTGCGCTCCAAGTAAACATATTAATTTTGAATTTTTAAATTTTAATTTTAAACTTGTTTTGTACACCGCCTCTAAACTTGATGGTTCGTGCGCATAATCAATAATCACAGTAAAATTTTGACCCTTACCCGCCCTGAGCCGAGTCGAAGGGTTTATTATTTCCAATCTGCCCGGCGGCGCTTTGGTAATTAACAACGCTTTTTTTATTTTTTCGATCGGAACGCCCAAAGCCAAAACTGCGCAAATTGCCGCGGCCGCGTTATAAATATTGAATTCGCCGATTAAAGGTATTTCAAATTTTTCGTTGTTGAACAAAAAACTCGTGCCATTTTTTGTTGATTTTACATCGGTTATTCGATAAAGATTTTGAATCGCGCCCGTTATTTTTTTAAGTTTTAAAGAATAAAGATATTTATTTTCAATTTCCGGTTTCAAAAAATAACTTACATTTTCATCATCAAAATTGTAAACACCAACACTATTCGGCTTTCCCGCCACTTTTTCAAATAATTTAACTTTAGCGTCGCGATAATTTTCAAAACCGCCGTGCCGTTCGATATGCTCCGGCGTCAAATTGGTAAAAACTGCCGCGTTATAATCAATAAAACGATGCCGATATTGTAAAATTCCTTCCGAAGAAGTTTCTATTACAGCGTACCGGCAACCGGCTTTAACCATTTGTTTTAATAATTTTTGAAGCTGAAATCTGCCAAGCATTGTTTGTTTAGTATCGTTCAACCATTCTTTTTCTCCGATTTTAAATAAAACCGTTGTTGCCATTCCGGTTTTATAGCCGGCGGCTTCCAAAATTTGAGCGATCAAATAAGAAGTTGTGCTTTTGCCTTTGGTGCCGGTAACGCCAATGACCGCTAATTTTTTAGAAGGGAAACCGTAGGTTAAAGCGCCTAAAAAACCGATTAAATAATGATAAGTCGGCTGAAAAAATTCAAAAACCGGCCGAGGAATAAGTTTTTTTAACGCGCTTAAAATCATTTTTTGCTTAAAATTTTTAAAGCCAATTTTATCCGCTCTTCCAACTTCTCGGGTTTTTCCGGAAGACTTTTCATCGCTTCTTCAATTTCTTTTTGCCGATAGCCGAGATTTTTAAGAACGGTTTTAATTTCAGAATCGCTTTCCTGCGGCAAAAAACCGCCGCTTTTTTCTTTTTTGAATTTATCTTTCAACTCCAAAATCAATCGCTCGGCTTTTCTTCGGCCGACACCCGAAGCTTGAGCCAATAAATCGGCCCGGCCTTTATTAATTGCCGCAACCAAACTTTCTTGAGAAAACTTGCCCAAAATCGCCAAGGCGGATTTCGGTCCGATTTTCGGCGCGGCGTTCAACAGCTCAAATAATTCCAGTTCTTTTTCGTTTAAAAAACCGTAAATCTCTATTCCTCCTTGATGAATATTTAAAAAACAAAAAAATTTTGTTTTTGTTCCGACTGCCGGCAAACCCCTGTAAGTTCTGTCGGAAACAAGAATTTTCAAACCGATGCCGTTGGCTTCAATAATCGCGAAACCATTTTTTTTGGCGATTAGTTTTCCGGAAAGAGAATAAAGCATAAATCTATTTTAATTAATTATGCCTATTAACACAATCGCTTGACATTTTAAAATTATTTAGTATTATTTAATCAGTAACCGATAATTTTTGTCGGGTTTAAAACAAAATAAAAAGGAGGGTGATTTAAATGAGAATAAAACCAGATGTTATTGTAGCTTTCGCGTTCGGCAAATTTGACGATAATGACAAACCTACCTGCCCAAATAGGATTATCGCAGACTTCGCCGAGTATCTTGCCGCAAAAAACATGGTTCCGATAGTGACTCAGACAGATGTTCCTATAATTCACTCTGTTATGGGGATCTATTTTGTAGATCTTGGTCGTCTCTTGACCATCGGCGCAAAAGAAATTTATCTATCTACTCTTAGTATAGCCGAAAAAACAAAGGAATTAGCAAAAGAAAAAGGATGGAAGACGGTCAGTGTTGTTGCTGCGGCTCCTCACAAATGGCGATGCGAACGTGATTTGCGGAAAATGGGATTTGTGATTTTAGAAGAAATGTATTTCAATAGATACAGATTTTGGTTTTCTCGTAAATCGAAGCAATGGTGGACGCGAGGGCCCATAAGGTGGTGGTTTTACGAAATCCTAGTTCGGCTTCTGCCGTGGTGGCTGTATAAAAAAATTGCGTAAGGGAGGTGAAAACATGAATTTTAAACTATACCCGGGTTTTGACATAGGTTGCCACGACGTTGACGAATTTAGAATATTTTATGATTCAATAACTGGCACCTACAATATGTATCTCGAAAGTCTATACAGAAAAGGAGAACTCATTAAGCACGGAATGAGTTCTTGTGAGCTTGGGGAAATAATGGCCCAAGAAATAGAAAAAGTTATTGCGAACACTACTAGAAAGAAAAAAGAGGTAAGTAAAGACACTTAGTAACATCTGTTGTATTGAAGGGGTTTTAACTATTCATGTTAACCCCTTTTTTATTTCTTTTACCTAAAATAGAATTTATATTATCAATATACTTCGTCATTCCGGGTTGACATTTTAAAATTATTTAGTATTATTTAGTCAGTAATCGATAATTTTTGTCGGCATAAAACCTAAAAGGAGATGAATAATAGGTCTTGGAACAGAGATATCAGAATCATCAAGTGGGTAATCGAATTAAAAAATACTTAGAAAAGGAGGCAAGTAGGAGATGAATAAAGCAAATGCGATGATTCAAGAACTTCCCGAGTATATAATTCAGGAAATGAAAGCATTAGCAAGGGCGGCTGTCATAAATAGTAACATCCACAATGACAAAACAACACCGGGAGATAATCTTTTCGTCAATCTTTTAAATGCGAGGATATCTGCAAATATATTTCTCGGAGAAAAATATCCGATGCATTCGAAAAAGATAGCCGAAATATTCCCTTTTGTGTTAGAAGAAAAATACAAGACGCAAGAAGCATCGTTTTAATATTTGGGGCGGATCTCCACGGCTCCGCCTTTTTTTAAAGCTGTTGACATTAAAATTTTCCTGCTTTATTCTAAATCTTGTATTATTAATTCTTAAATATTAAACATGCCAATCATCAAATCAGCAAAAAAAGCCCTGCGACAGAATATTCGTCGGAGGAAAACAAATCTAAAAAGAAAAACCGAATTAAAATCGGTTATTAAAGAATATAAAAAGATTGTCGGCGCCGGCGACAAAGAAAAAGCAAAAGAAAATCTCTCGCAAGTTTATAAAAAATTGGATAAAGCCGCGAAGGTGAATCTAATCAAAAAAAATAAGGCGGCAAGACTAAAATCGAGATTGAGTAAATTACTTAAATAATCGAACAGCGAATTGGAACGATTATTACGGATTCGTAATATTCTGGTTTATTCGCTGTTCGTATATAATTATTGCTTCATCGCCTTCAACGATAATCCTATTCTTCCATTCTCAGTTTTAATTACTTTCGCTTTTACGCGGTCGCCGATTTTTACCACATCTTCCACTTTTTCAACAAAACCGTTTTTAAGTTCGGAAACATGAATCATCCCATCTCGCCCCGCACCCAAATCGACAATGGCGCCGAAATCTAAAATCTTTATTACTTCACCCTCAACAACTTCGCCAATTTGATACTGCCGAGTTATTGATTTGATGTAACGAACCGCTGACAATGCTTTTTCGTGATCGGCCGCCGCTACAAAAACCCGGCCACTTTCTTCAATGTCAATCGTTTCAACACCGGTATCTTTAATAATTTTATTAATAACTTTTCCGCCCGGGCCGATGACTTCACCGATTTGCTCCGGAGAAATTTCCAAAGTCATAATAACTGGCGCATAAGAAGAAATTTGCGGACGAGGCTTATCGATAACTTTATTCATTGCTTCTAAAATCTCCAAACGAGCTTTTTTAGCTTGAACCAAAACTTCTTTTAATATTTTCGGCGTAATACCTTCGATTTTAACATCCATTTGAACGGCGGTTATGCCGTCTTGCGTGCCGGCAACTTTACAATCCATATCGCCATAGTGATCTTCTGGCCCCTGAATATCGGTAATTATTTTGTATTTTAGTTGTTGATCGTTTGTCGTTGGTTGTTGGTCAATTATTAATCCCATCGCGATTCCGGCGGCCGCTTTTTTAATTGGCACGCCGGCATCCATCAAAGCCATTGAAGAAGCGCAAACCGTTGCCATCGAAGAAGAACCGTTGGAGGAAAGGATTTCCGAAACCACGCGAATAGTATAAGGAAATTCTTCTGAAGACGGGATAAGCGGCCGAACGGCTTTTTCTGCTAAAGCGCCATGGCCGATTTCCCTCCTCCCCGGCGCACCCAAGCGGCCAACTTCGCCGGTTGAATACGGCGGAAAATTATAATGAAGCATAAAACGGCGCCGGGCAGTAATTTCCATTGTTTCGATTAATTGCTCAGCTCCGGGCGCGGCTAAAGTGGTTACCGCCAAAGCCCGGGTGCTGCCGCGAGAAAAAAGCGCCGAACCGTGAAGTCTTCTAAATAACCCGGCTTCACAATAAAGCGGTCGAACTTCATCCAATTTTCTAGCATCCGGTCTTTTCTCGTTTTCTAAAATGTTTTTATGAACGATTCTATCGATTTCTTCTTCGAATAAGTTTTCCACTCCGGAAAAATCGGAAACTTCCTCCTGTTTTAGGTAATCAAAAAGTCCGGTTTTTACTTCGCTTAACTTATCGTAGTGTTCGGATTTGCCGCCGACGTAAATTGCCGGCTCCAATTTCCCTTCCAGAAAATTCAAAACCTTGTCTTTGATTTCGGGGGCGATTTCTTTTAACAAAATTTCGGCTTTTGGTTTGCCAATTTTCTCTCGGATATTTTTTTGAAATTCAATCAATTTCTTGATTTCCGCCTGCGCTTTTTCAAAAGATTCAATCACTTCATCTTCTTTAGCCTCGTTGCCGGCCAATTCAATCATATTAATTTTTTCTTCGGTGCCGCCGACGAAAGTTTCGAACAAGATCGGTTTTTGAATTAATTCGGAATTTATCGGATTAATAATTAACTCGCCGTCTTTGGTTTTCGCCAATTTTAAGCCGGCGACCGGTCCGTTCCAGGGAATGTCGGAAATCAAAAGCGCGGTTGAGGCAGAAAGTAAGGAAATAAAATCCGGGTCGTTTTCTTCGTCGTACGACAAAACCGTTATCACTACCTGAACGTCGCGGCGCATCCGGTGGTCAAAAAGCGGCCTTAAAGTCCTGTCAATCAACCGGCCGGACAAAATAGCGCCTTCCGACGGCCGGCCTTCGCGCCGGACAAAACGACTGCCGATAATTTTTCCGGCGGCATAAAAACGTTCTTCATAATCAACGCTTAACGGAAAATAATCGATATTTCTGTCTTCTTTTCCCATCACCGCCGTGACTAAAACCGAAGTATCGCCGATCGG
>JAJZBA010000011.1 GCA_021799155.1 bacterium
ACGCACTAGCTTTAGGAGCTAGCGCCGCAAGGCTTGAGGGTTCAAGTCCCTCCCTGCCCACAATAGCACCCATAATAATGATAGGTTTAACACTATCGGCCTATCAGTTTGGAATTACTAATATTGTTTTTGCTGTATTTTGTTGACAAAATACAGTAGCGATATTGTTAATAGCGATAGTGTTAACACTATCAGCGTAGAAACCGCCAACGATCACCGGCTTTAAGAGTCCGGTATTTTGAAAATTTAGAGCGAGATTTTCGTATTCCAATCTTTTTGATCTCGTCGCTCTGCCAGCGCCTGTTTATTCTCTTTTTTTCTGGTAAAACCATTTTTAACAAAGCTGATGGTGGAACAAGGAACATCTAAAATATTTCCTATTTTTCTATAACTTAAACCTTGGTTAAGTAAGTGCAAAATCATCAATCGTTTTCCGATAATTATTTGTTCGGTAGGACTAAAAATTTTTTCTATGACCGCCCTTAAATCTCGCCGAGATTTTATTTCTTTAATTTTCTTAAAAAATTCTCTCCATGCGACATCTTTTAAATCTTTTTCTAAATATTTCTTATTAACATTAGACATTTATTTTATTTTTTATAATATTTTACTTTATTTAATTTTAACGTATTTCCCCCCGATAGTGTTAACACTATCGGCTTTCATTTGGTTTTATTTATTTTTTATTTTTTTATATATTTTCTTCTTTTATTTATTTTTCTTCGGTTTACTTATTTTCTTCTTCAACTTTATCTATTTTCTTCTTCGGCCATGGAAGGCCTGATGAACTTCTTTAAGTTTTTTGTTGGTTAAATGAGTATAAATTTGGGTGGTAGAAACATTAGCGTGCCCCAATAATTCCTGAACCGAACGCAAATCAGCGCCGCCGATTAAAAGATCGGTGGCAAAAAGATGGCGAATAATATGAGGATGAATTTTTTGAGAAATGCCGGCCTTTCTGGCGTAAAAATCAATTATTCTTTGAACCGCGCGCGGAATTATTCTTCCAATAATTTTTGGATTTTTCGCTTTGGTTAAACTAATAAAAAGCGCTTCTTCGGCGTCGGCTCTTTTATCTAAATAATTTTTAATCGCTTTTTTGGCCCGTTCCGATAAAAAAACTATTCGCAATTTTCCGCCTTTGCCGCGGATTGAAATTTCACCGCGGGCAATATCAAAATAACGATTCAAAGAGCAAAGCTCAGAAATCCGCAAGCCGGTGGAAAATAAAATTTCTAAAATCGCCCTGTCGCGAAGACTGCGCAAATCATCACCTTTGGGCGCTTCCAATAATCTTTCTAAATCCTTATATTCAATAATTTCTATCTGGCGCTCGGGAATTTTCGGCAATTCAATTTTATCCGGCGACAAAACATTAAAATCGTTTTTTACCAAATATTTCAAAAAATTTCTTAAAGCAATGATATAATAACTCTGGGTGATTTTTTTAATCCCCTGCCTTGCCAAACGGAGTCGAAATTCGCGGACAGTTTCCAGGGTAATATCTTTTTCATTTTTGATTTTTCCGAAATTTATAAACGCTTTTAAATATCTCTCGTAATTTTCCCGCGTTTTCGGGGAGCGATTTTTTTCAATTTCCAAATAGTCGAGATAATTTTTTAACAACACTTTAATGTCCATTAAATTTATTCTACCACAACTGTCGCAAAATATCTTAACGACTTTCTTGGTTATCCACAGACTGTGAATTCGTTAAAGTGTTATAATTTTAAATAATAAAGTCGAGCGTTTAAATTATTTTTAATAATTAATAATTTATGGAAGGAAATAAATTAAAAATTTTGCTACCAATAATTATCGCGCTAGCGGTCGGATTAGCTGCCGGCTATTTTTACGGCAACGCAACAGGCAAAAAAACCGGTCGAACAGAACTTTTGGCGGAACAAAAAGCAACCGCTGAAGCAACAGCCAAAGCAGTGCAGGAAGAAATCGCCAGACAAGCCAATCCTTTTTCGGCAACCGGAACCGAAGTAAATCCGTTTAAGGGTTCCTATCAAAATCCTTTTGCTCAATAAAATTAACCGCTATATGAATTATATAATTTATTCAAAAAAAATATTGTCGGGAATAATTTTATCATTCGCTTTGTTATTTTCTTTATTTATTATTTCTTCGGCGAAATTGAATCCTTTCGATGTTCAATTTCCGATTTCAGAATTGGGCAACTGTGGTTCAATGACAGAGTGCAAAACGTATTGCGATAATCCGGCTAACGCTAAAGCGTGCACCGATTGGGCAGTTGCTAAAGGATTTATTCAATCGCCGCCTCCGCAACAAAGAAGTCCCGAATTGCCGGCTGCCGGAGGTCCGGGAGGTTGTAAAAGCAGAGAAGAATGCGATATTTATTGTTCTCAGCCCGAACACGGCGAAGAATGTTTTCGATTCGCCAAGGAACACAATTTAATACCGCAAAAAGAAATTCAACAGATAGAAAAGGAAATGGTACACAAAGAAGGTCCTGGCGGTTGTCGTTCGCGGCAGGAATGCGACGCTTTTTGCCGCAATCCGGATAATACAGAAACCTGTATTAACTTTGCCGTTAAAGAAGGAAAAATCACACAGGAAGAAGCGAGTTTTATGATTGAAAGAACAAAAATGTATCCTCCACCAGGAGGACCGGGAAGACCACCGGAACAACCTGGATTACCAATGCCGCCAAGAGGACCGCGACCACCGGAACCGCCGCAAATTGACATGGAAAAAGCAAAGAAATTATTAGAAACCATCGGCGGCCCGGCTGGTTGTAAAACAATGGACGAATGCGATGCTTTTTGTAGTATGCCGGAAAACAATGAAACTTGCCTTAAGTACGCTGTTGATAACGGTTTAATTCCGGAAAATCAAATCCATAAAATTAAAAAAATAATGGAATCTCCGGGTCCGGGCGGCTGTAGGGGACCGGGAGAATGCGACACCTACTGCAGTCGGCCGGAGCACGGCGAGGAATGTTTTAATTTTGCCAAAGAAAACGGTTTAATGCCTCCGGAAGAAATTCAAAGGATGGAAAAAGAAAGACAAATTATTAAAAAACTTGAACAACAAGGGGGCGGTCCGGGTGGCTGCCGTTCCGCCGAAGAATGCCATACGTATTGTTCCGATCCTTCTCACTTTGACGAATGCGCGGCTTTCTCAGTAAAAGAAGGAATGATGACCTCGGAAAAAGCAAAAGAAATGTTAAGAGAATTCGTGGATATTGATGAAAGAAAATTTGAGCGTTTTGGCCCGCCAGGATTCGGACCACGATTCATTGAAGGATTCGGGCCCCCTCCAACAGAAGAAGAGTTTGGTCCTCAGGGTCCGCCGCCAGGCTTTGAAGAAAAATTTCAAGAACGGTTTAAAATGTTTGAACAACATCAACAAGAATTCAAACAACGCGAAGAATTTTGTTCTAATCCCGAAAACGCCGATAAATGCCGACAGTTCGGCCCTGGACCGATGATACCGCCTCAACCAGGAATGATGCCCGAAAGAATGGCGCCACCGGAAGGAATAATACCTCCCTCAAGCGGCAAATTCGAAGGCCGAGAGTTCCCGGGGCAAGGAGAACCATTCAAAGAAGGACAGCGACCGCCGGGCATGCCTTGGAATGAATCTCAAGGTCCGCCTCCGCCTATGATGTGGCCAGCACCATCAGAAAGAGGAATGCCGCCTATTAGGCCAGTTATACCCCTTACTCCTGAACAAGAAACACAGATGAGAGAACGGCTACGACAAATGCAAGTTCCGCCGGTCGAAGAAGGAATAATGCCGCCGACCAATATGATAACGCCGCCTCCGACTGAACAACAGACACCGCCTCCGCCTCCGTCTCCGGAACAAACTCCGACAGGCGCTAATTTGTTCCAGATATTTCTAAAGCCATTCAAGAATTTACTTCGTTTATAAAAAATGAAAATTTCGGTAAAGTCCCGCTTTTAGCGGGACTTTATCTTTGTTCGACCAACCACTATAATAAAAACAATGTCCGACAAAGTTTTAGAAAATTTAATTAAACAAGAAGAAAAACGCCAACAAGAAACACTTAATTTAATCGCTTCGGAAAATATTGTTTCGAAAAAAGTTTTAAACGCTCTTGGTTCTCCGCTTGTTAATAAATATTCCGAAGGCTATCCGGAAAAACGCTATTACGCCGGAAACGAAATAATCGATAAAATAGAAATTCTCACTCAAAAACGGGCGCGTAAAGTCTTTAAATTAGGGGAAAATTGGCACATTAATGTTCAGCCTTATTCCGGCTCACCGGCCAACCAGGCGATTTATTACGCCCTGCTTAAACCAGGCGAAAAAATTATAGGAATGGGTCTTACTTTCGGCGGCCACCTGACTCACGGCTCGAAATTTAATTTTTCCGGTCGTTTTTATAAAAGCGCGCAATACGGAACGGACAAAAAAGGATTTCTTAATTATAACGAAATTAGAAAGTTGGCGAAAAAAGAAAAGCCGAAAATCATTGTCGCGGGATACAGCAGTTATCCGAGAACTATTGATTTTAAAAAATTCAGAAAAATCGCCGATGAAATCAATGCCTATCTTGTAGCCGATATTTCTCACATTGCCGGATTGATTGCCGCCGGCGTTCATCCTTCACCCTTTAATTACGCCGATATTGTAATGACTACCACTCATAAAACTCTCCGCGGGCCAAGAGGCGCGATTATTTTTGCAAATCGCCAATCTCAAATCGCTAAATATTATAAAATTGATATTGCCTCGGCGATCGATAAAGCCGTTTTCCCCGGTCTTCAAGGCGGGCCGCATAATAATCAAACCGCTGCTATTGCCGCTTGTTTTTATGAAGCAATACAACCTTCGTTTAAAAAATACGGCCGCCAAGTTGTCAAAAACGCCGAAATTTTAGCCAAAGAATTGAAAAGTTTCGGCTTTCATCTTGTTTCCGACGGAACGGATAATCATTTGGTTCTTATAGATCTGACCGATTTAAAAATTTCCGGCTTAGAGGCTCAAAATTTACTTGAAAAAGCCGGCATTATTGTTAATCGCAACGCGATTCCTTACGATATTCGGCCGGCGTACGACCCCTCCGGCATTCGAATTGGCACGCCGGCTCTCACCAGCCGCGGCATGAAAGAAAAAGAAATGAAAAAAATCGCGGAATGGATTTATCGGATTTTAATTAAAAAAGAAAGCCCGGAATCGATTCAAAAAGAAGTTAAAAATATGTGCCGAAAATTTCCTTTGCCGTTAAATTTTTGACACTGGCTCAACGCGTTGCGCCACTATTACTGAAATATGATAATTGTTAATGGAAAAGAAATAGCCCAAAAGATTATAGATAATTTAAAACAAAAATCCGAGCCGAAAAAAATTTTTGCCGCGATTTTAGTTGGTGAAAATCCAATTTCTTTAAATTTCTTAAAACAAAAAGAAAAAGTTGCTAAAGAATTAGGTATAGATTTTCGGATTTACAAGTTCCCTGAAACAATAAAAAATGACGATTTACGGAAAGAGGTCGGGAAAATCGCTTTGTTAAAAAAAGTCGGCGGCGTAATTGTTCAATTACCCTTACCCGAGCATCTCAACAAACACTACATCATTAATGCTATCCCTCGCGAAAAAGATGTTGATGTTCTGAGTGAACGATCGCTCGGAGCGTTTTATAACGAAAGAAATCCGATTTTACCGCCATCCGTAGAAACTGTCATTGAAATTCTAAAAAAACAAACGATTTTGTTTGAAAACAATGTCTCGAAGACCGAGCAACTGAACGATCAAGACCACTTTTTTTTGAAAATAAAACCGCTAACGATAGCCGTCATCGGCGCCGGATTCTTAATCGGCAAACCGATTGCCGTCTGGTTAATGAATAAAGTGAAAAAAATAACTATTTTTGAAAAAGGTAGTAATTTATCGGAATTAAAAGAATATGATTTGATTATTTCCGGCGTCGGCAAGGCGAGAATTATCAAGCCGGAAATGCTAAAAAAAGATTCCGGAATCATTGATTTTGGATATAGCATTGGCAAGTCGCAAAGCGCAAATCGCAAATCGTTAATTTATGGAGATTTCGATATAGAGCGCTTAGCGATTAGCGATTTGCGCTTAGCTTTTTACACGCCAACGCCCAATGGTACCGGCCCGATTTTGGTCGCAAAAATTTTTGAAAACTTTTATAAATTAAACGCCGAAATAATAAATAAATGACTGTTATGCTATAGCATAACACTACGATGAATTATAGCAATCAATATAATATATAATTAATAAATATTTAACATATATTTAACGTAATCGAATTACACAATATTAATTATTAATAATGCAAAAATTAATCAATAGTTTTAAAGCGGCTTTTAGCGGACTCAAAAATACCTTAATAAAGGAAACGAGTTTTAAAATAATGCTTTTAATCGCCGTTTTGGTGGTTGTCGCAATGTTTTATTTTCAAACATCTCGCCTTGAAAAAGTCGCTTTATTATTAATAATTTTTTCAGTTTTAACCCTGGAATTAATCAATTCCGTTATTGAACGTATTTTAGATTTTCTTCATCCTTTGCCGAACGAAAAAATAAAAATCATTAAAGACTTGATGGCGGCGATTGTTTTGGTAGCCAGTTTCGGCGCGGCGATTATCGGATTAATTATTTTTTTATAAAATAAAACCCCGTTAGAAATTCCTTCTCTAACGGGGCAAGCATCAATTAAAAATATTGATATAAAATAAATCAACGGGAGCATAGGTTCGAAAGCCTCTCTGTCTTGCGATGTTCCTCATTAACGGCAGGTCGTCAACAAAGCTTACCTGCTTTATTTGCTCCTTGCCAAGACTTTTAGCATAAATGAATACTGCGTCAACCATCGACTCGTGCGGCTTTATCTCTTGATGCTGCCAAATAATTTGGTAGCTTTTAATCCCGAGGCGTTCCGGTTTTCTCAAAAAAAACCGGTTTAGAAAATTTTTTCTAACATAAACAATCTCGAAAGCGTTTAAAGGGAAACCTCTTTTAACCGCGTTAAATAATCCTAAAAGACTTCTATCGGTTAAAAGAATAAATTCAAGATTGTTTTGACGGCGATGGTCGTGCAAAACTTTTTTTGTTATTAATTTTTGCGCCGCCTCATTCATCTTTAGTTTTGGAGCGCTAATCAAGCACAGTAAAAATTCAGCTAATTCGTAAACGAAAAACAGCGCCCTAAGTATTCTTCCTCTGAAAAGATTTCGGAGAAATCTGGTGTCAAATCTGTTAATTACCAGTACATTATCAAAGTCAAAAACCACTATCTTTTTCACTCAAACCACCCCTTTCTAAAAAAATTAAGTTTTCAAAGAAAACTGAAAAAAGAATAACAAATTATTTTATTAGTGTCAAGGTTTTGTTTTTTATCGTTTCTAAAAGTTTTTTATCCTCTTTGAGTTTTTCCCGCGCTGCTTCCAAGCCGACGCCCAGTTTTTGATTTTCAAAAGAATAGGTATTGCCGGTTTTTTTGACAACGCCGTATTTAATCGCGTTGTTTAAAATATCGCCCTCGTAAGAAATTCCTTCGCCGTAAATAATGTCAAATTCGGCGATTTTAAAGGGCGGGGCGACTTTATTTTTGACAACTTTCGCTTTAGTACGATTGCCGACTACTTCTTCGCCTTTTTTAATCTGAGCGATACGGCGAAGATCGATTCTGACCGAAGCGTAAAATTTCAAGGCCCGGCCGCCAGGCGTGGTGGTTGGTTCGCCGTAACCCATCATTCCGATTTTTTCCCGGATTTGATTGATAAAAATAATAGAAACATTGTTTTTATCAGAAATGGCCGTTAATTTTCTTAAAGCCTGACTCATCATTCTAGCCTGAAGACCGATGAATTGCGCTCCCATCTCTCCTTCAATTTCCGCTTGCGGCGTCAAAGCCGCCACCGAATCAACTACTATTAAATCAATCATTCCGGAACGCACCAAGCTTTCTAAAATATTTAAAGCCTCCTCGCCGCTATCCGGCTGGGAAATTAAAAGATCATTGATTTTAACGCCTAATTTTTTGGCGTACTCGGGGTCTAAAGCGTGTTCGGCGTCGATATAGGCGGCTTTGCCCCCTTTTTTCTGAATTTCTGAAATGGCATGGAGCGCCAGCGTACTTTTGCCGCTCATTTCCGGTCCAAAAACTTCAACAATCCTTCCTTTCGGAAAACCGCCGACTCCCAAAGCCAAATCCAAAGAAAAAGAGCCTGTGGGAATCGCTTCAACATCAACTTTTTTTACTTCTCCCAATTTCATTATCGCACCCTCTCCGAATTTATCCTGAAGAGAATCAAGCAATTTATCTAAATCGCTTCCTTTTCCAATTCCAATGTTTTTGTTTATTGCTTTTTCTTTCGCCATAAACACATTTCCATATACGAACAACAAATAAACACTAATATTACGAATGAAAATAAATTTATTCGTAATATTAGTTCAAATTCGTTGTTTGTATATTTTCGTATATTATCGTCTAACGAACGGCAACAATCCCATTATCCTGGCGCGCTTAATTGCTTGAGCAAGCATCCTTTGATGTTTGGCGCAAGTGCCGGTGTAGCGAGGATCGATGATTTTCGCCTGAGACGAAATAAAACGCCGAAGCAAATCAACTTCTTTATAATCAATCGTTTTTGAATTTTGAGAACAGAAAAAACACTGCATGATAGTAAATTAAAAATATTAAATAAACGAATTACAAAATCATTTTAACATTTAAATAATTTTAAATTTTAAATTGTAATTTTGATTTTTGAATTTTGCCTTTTACATTTAAAAAGGTAGGTCTTCCGCTTTGATTTCTTCTTCGTTAATGTCGATTTCCGGCAGTTCTTCTCGAGCTGTTTCCGTCGGTTTTTTACCCGCCGCAGGCGAACCAAATTCTCTTTCTTGTTGAGCCGGTCGCGGACCTAATTGGATTCTTTCGGCGATAATTTCCGTAGTTTTTTGATTCTGGCCTTGCTGATTTTGCCAAGTTCTGGTTCTGATTCTGCCTTCAACCAAAATCAAACTGCCCTTAGACAAAAACTGGCCGACAATTTCCGCTTGTCTCCCCCAAACAACGATATTATGGTACTCAACTTCTTGCTGTTTATTGCCTGTTTTATCGCTCCAAACGCGATTAGTCGCTACTCCAAAATTAGCCACTTGTTGACCAGTCGGCGTTGTTCGTAATTGCGGGTCAGCCGTCAACCGACCAAGAATAAATACTTTATTAAGATTCATAGTGGATTTGATTTTTGATTTTATTTAAGTATTTCCTCTAATTTTTTCTCCAAATCTTCATTACTTAATGTTTCGGTTTTTTTGGACATTTCTTTCCTTTCTGTCCTTTCTTCTGTGGAAGCAGAAATTGTCTGGCTCGTCGGCGCTATCGGCCGGCGACGAAACTCCTCCGAAGCATCTTTAATTTCACTCTTTTTTACCGGCACCGGTTGGGAAACAATAATAAATCTTAAAACTTTCGACGAAGTTTTAAGTTCATTTCTCAATTCTTTTATGTTTTCAGGGGCGCAAGAAAAATGCAAATAACCGAAATAGGCGAAATCTTCTTTCTTAATCGGGTAAGCCAGTTTAATTCTTGAAATGCCTCCGTCGTCGATTACCGATGATTTGTGGTTTTTCAACGTTTTTACTACCTCTTCTTTATCTCCTTCGTTCCTAACCAAAAAACCAACTTCATATTTTTTAAATTCTTTGTCGTCCATACCCAGTAGTATAACTCAATAGCAATTTGTCTATTCAACTTGTTGCTTTGAATTATTGGTTAAATATTAATTTTAATAATAATTTTGCCCAAATAGTAAATCTCGACAAGTTGAATAAATCGAGTTATTACTACTGGGCATAATATTTAGTTTATTCCTTAATTAAGCTGTTCGTCAACCCCGCAGTGAATTCTGGCTATGCCGAGTAGCAGTAGTCCCGCTGAAAGCGGGACGCTACTCGGCTCGCCCCGCCCCTTTCTCGAAAAGGGCGGGACAAAAAAGCCAAAATCTACTATGGGGCAATTTGCTGCTGTTTTTTAAAACCGGTTCCGGCCGGAATCAAACGACCGATAATAACATTTTCTTTCAAACCCCGAAGGCCATCTATTCTTCCTTCGGCGGCCGCCATCACCAAGACTCGAGCGGTCTCCTGGAAAGAAGCGGCAGAGAGGAAGCTTTCCGTTGAAAGCGCGGCTCTGGTAATGCCCGTCAGTAATTGCTTGGCTTTTGCCGGTTCCTTGCCCTTCTTTTTCATTTCCCGATTTACTTCCAAAAATTTCGATTTCTCAACGATTTCACCAGTAACAAAATCGGTACTGCCCGACTCTTTAATCATCACCCTTGAAAACATTTGTCTGATAATCGTCTCGATATGTTTGTCGCTGATGTACGTTCCTTCTGAAACATAAATTTTTTGAATTTCATTGGTAATATAGCGCTGAACCGCAGATCGGA
>JAJZBA010000012.1 GCA_021799155.1 bacterium
GATCTTGATTTTAATCGCGAAGAATTAGCCGGAGTCGTTAAGGAAAAAACCGGCTATAATTTGGAATGAATAAAATTTTAATCATTTTAATTATTGTTGTAATTGCTCTGATTGCTTTTTTAATTTGGGGCGGGATTTGGAGCAGTAAAAAAAGCGATCCGAAACTGGAGTCTTTCGCTCAATGTCTGGCCGAGAAAAATATCACAATGTACGGAGCGGTTTGGTGCCAGTGGTGCAAAAAAGAAAAATCAAATTTCGGCGATGCCTTTAAATATGTGCCTTACGTGGAATGTCCGGAAAATACAAAAAAATGTCTGGAGCTTGGCATTAACGGCTATCCGACTTGGATTTTTCCCGATGGCAAGAAGCTTCAAGGTTATCAGGGATTGGAAAGATTGTCCCAAGAAAGCAGTTGTGCACTATAATAAAAAAGTTTAGTTGCCTAATTGTTTAATCGACTAAACATTTTAAACAGATTAGTTAGAGTGTAAAGTTCTTTAATTTATTTAATTTAAAAAGGAGGTGAAAGCGGATGGAAAAAGAAAAGATAAAAGAAATTCTCAAAGGGTTGAAATTGGCTCTTTACGGCGGGCATTTAACTTATCATGCCGCCATTAATGACGCGGAATTTCAAAAAGCGCTGGTAGAGATTCTTGAAGAAGTGTCGGAATGGAGCGAAGAGGATGAGAAAAAATTGAGCGTGTTAGCCGAAAAGGTTGAAAAAGAAACCGAGAGCAAGAAAACCGCCGGCGAAAAGTTTAAAACCATTAAAGAGATTTTAAAAATCGGCGGCGCGGCGGCAATCGGCGTCGGAGCCGGCCTGGCAGGATACGCGGCTTATCAAGCGTTGAAAAAGAAAAAATAATAGCGCGGCGCTAAAGATGTTAAAAATTCAGCGCCGCTTCTTTTTTGATAATTTTTGATAAATAGTCTAAAAAATATGCGATCGCATATTTTTTAGACCAAAAGGATTGTTCGTAAGATGATTTAAAATAGGATGATTAAAAATAAAATATATGTTATTATTTTAAATAATTTTAAAAATGGAAATATTTTTTTTCATTATTTTGTTTATTTTACTTGGAGGTTTGACGGGGATTTTTTGGTTTTTAAAAAATCGGTTGGCGGCTCCCAAAAACGACGAACAGGCGCTTTTAATGCTTCAAAATCAGATTAATGAAGTCACCAGGACTCTTGATGTAAAACTGGGCGAATCGACGCAGATTATTCAGCGCCAATTCGGCGAAAGCGCCAGAATCATTAAAGAAATTACTCAGGAATTGACCAAAGTCGGCGAAGGCCAAAAGCAAGTGATTGACATCGCCAAACAATTGGAAAGTTTGCAAGATGTTTTAAAAAATCCGAAACAGCGCGGAGTTTTGGGAGAATATTATTTGAAAACGGTTTTGGAAAACGTTCTGCCGCCCGGAACTTTTCAGATGCAATACGAATTTAAAGACGGCACAATGGTTGACGCCGCGATTTTCGTTAAAAATCAAATCATCCCCGTTGATTCCAAATTCAGTTTGGAAAATTACAACCGGCTTTTAGAGACAAAAGACGAGGCCGAGCGTCAGCGTTTGGAAATCGCTTTTCGCGACGATTTAAAAAATCGCATTGATGAAACCGCCAAATACATCAAGCCGGAAGAGGGGACGATGGAATTCGCTTTTATGTTTATTCCGGCGGAAGCGGTTTATTACGATTTATTGGTCAATAAGATTGGCGCCGTCAAATCAAACACCCGCGATTTGATTCAGTACGCCGCCGGCGAGAAAAAAGTAATGATTGTTTCGCCGACCACTTTTTTGGCTTATCTTCAGACCGTTCTTCAAGGGCTTAAAGCTTTGCAAATCGAAGAATCCGCCAAAGAAATCAAAAAACGGGTTGTTGAATTGGGAAGGCACCTATCGAGTTATGAAACTTATATGAAAAAATTAGGCGTTCATTTAGGGACTTCGGTTAATATGTATAATTCCGCTTACAAAGAACTTAGTAAAATAGACAAGGACGTTTTGAAAATCTCAGGAAAAGCCGTTGACATTGAACCGACACTTTTGGACAAGCCGCGCTATGAAACGGAAGATTGACGAAATTATTGCGGAGATTTTTGCGATTGCCGGCTTAATTCTTTTTTTTGGAAAACGGGAATGGTTTCCCGATTTTTACAATCCGAAATTTATGGCCGTGATGGCTTTTCTTTCTTCTTTTTTAATTTTTCTGCCTCGATTATTTTTTAAAACAAGCGACGACGCGGAAAAACAAAAGTCGTTGAATTTTCTTCAAACCGGTCTGGTAATAATTCTTTTGTTAAACGGTTTGGGCTCACTCGGTTTTTTCCAAATGTATAAAATCGGTTTCGAATACGATAAATTTCTCCATTTCGTCGTTCCTTTTGTTTCTACAACGGTTATCGGCCGTTTCGGTTTCCAGTGGTATGGATGGAGTTTTAAAAAATCGGTTATTTTGGCGGCAAGCATTGTTCTTTTAGGAGGATTTATCTGGGAATTTTTCGAATTTTTCGGAGATTATTTTTTAAAAACGCAAATGCTCGGTTATTACGGGAAATTCATCGTTAAAGACACGGTTTGGGATTTAATAATCAATGCGATTGGTATTGCCAGCGGCATAGTTGCCTTCGCAAAATTTGACAAATTTCGTTTTATATGATTATTTTAATGCAGTAATTCAAATTTTAAAATTGAGGAGGTGATTAGGTATGGGTAAGACAAACGGCGGCGTGTCGGAGCACGCTATAAAGAGAATAATCAAACAGTATTCTTGTCCACTGGACGAAGGGGAAATAAGAAAAATAGTAAGAGAAGAAAAAAATGTCTCGGGTATCAAGAAAAAGAGCGGTTATTTCATTTTCTCCGAACAGACGATTAGAAAATTAAATCTTGTAGTTCGGCCGGATAGAATACTTATAGGCATCGTTTCTTTCGGGACGGTAGTAACTGTAGAAGACAAAAGTTCTGTAAGAATTTCTTAAAAAGGAGGGAAAATGAATCTGTTCAAAATTTTGGTGGTAGACGACGACAAAGTTATAAGAAAATTAATAAAAGATATTATAACGTTGACGCTCGGGTACGAGGTTATGTCGGCGGACAATGGAAATGAAGCAATTGAAGCGTTGTCAAAGCATCACGTTGACCTTGTGATTACAGACTATGACATGCCTTTTAGGAACGGCGGAGAACTGACAAAATTTATCAAGCAGAACTATCCGAATATAAAAGTAATTCTGGTGAGCTCCGATATTGAGAAGATTAAGGAAGCAGTCATTGCCGCCGGCGCCGATCTGGTTATGGAAAAACTTAAGTTTATTCATGTGGAAAACATGAAATTCCACATCAATAAACTTCTTAAACTCCTTTAGTATTTTTGGGGGACAACCGCGCCCCCCATTTTTTTTATTAGCAGTCATGACAGGACTTGACAAGGCTTTTTTTGTTATTAGAATTTTTTATGTATGAACATTAAACCTCTTTCCAATCACGTTTTCCTCGAGCCGGTCGAGGAGGAAAAAACTACCGAATCCGGCATTGTTATTCCCGAGACGGCGGAAAAAGAAAAGCCGATTAAAGGCAAAATTATTGCCGTCGGTCCGGGCAAAGTAAACGAGAAAGGCGAGCGAATCGCGCTTTCGGTTAAGGTCGGCGACATTGTTTTATTTAAAAAATACGGGCCCGACGAGATTGAAATTGAAGGCAAAAAATATCTGGTCGGGGACGAGGAGGATATACTTGCGATAATTGACTAACAACTTACAACCTACGACTAACGACAAAATTTAATAAATAAGATTGTTAGTTGTAAGTTGTCAGTCGTAAGTCACAAAAGGATATGGCTAAACAACTTTTATTTAACGAAAAAGCGCGAACCGCGCTTAAAAAAGGGGTCGATAAATTAGCGGATGCCGTAAAAATTACTCTTGGTCCCAAAGGGAGGGCTGTTGTTTTGGAAAAAGGCTATGGTGCGCCGACAATTACTTATGATGGCGTGACCATCGCTAAAGAAATTGAACTCGAAGACAAGGTTGAAAATATGGGAGCTCAACTTATTAAAGAGGTGGCTTCCAGAACAAATGATGTTGCCGGCGACGGCACCACCACCGCCACTTTATTGGCGCAGGTACTGATAAGCGAAGGTTTGAAAAACGCTACCAGCGGCATTGACGTGGTCGGAATGCATAAGGGAATGCAAAAGACTTATGAGGCGGTTTTAAATTACTTAAAAGAATCTTCCAAAAAAATCACTACCAAAGAAGAAATCGCTCAAGTAGCGACGATTTCCGCCAGAGACGAAGAAATCGGCAATTTAATCGCCGACGTTATTGACCAAGTCGGCAAAGACGGCGTGGTAACGGTTGAAGAATCCCAAACAATGGGAATTTCCAAAGAATTGGTTGAGGGTTTGCAGTTTGACCGCGGCTATATCTCTCCGTATATGATTACCAATTCGGAAAGAATGGAAGCGGTTTTGGAAGAACCGTATATTTTAGTAACAGACAAGAAAATTTCTTCCATCAATGAACTTCTGCCGCTTTTGGAAAAATTAGTGAAGACCGGTAAAAAAGAATTGGTGATTATTGCCGATGATGTGGAAGGCGAGGCGTTGGCGACTTTGGTTGTCAATAAAATCCGCGGAATTTTTAACGCTTTGGCGGTTAAAGCGCCGGGGTTCGGTGACCGAAAAAAGGAAATGCTGGAAGATATTGCCATTGTTACGGGCGCCGATTTTATTTCTGAAGATTTGGGAAAGAAATTGGAGAATATTGACATTACTTCTTTGGGCCAAGCTCATCGAGTAGTTTCCAACAAAGATAATACTACGATTGTTGCCGGTAAGGGCGATAAGGAGCAAATTGCAAAGCGCATAGCGCAAATTAAATCGCAAATTCAGAAAACTGATTCCGAATTTGATAGAGAAAAACTTCAAGAAAGACTGGGTAAATTATCTGGCGGGGTGGCGGTCATTAAAGTGGGCGCCGCCACCGAAGTGGAGCAAAAAGAAAAGAAATACCGGATTGAAGACGCGGTCAACGCCACTAAAGCGGCGATTGAAGAAGGAATTGTAGCCGGCGGCGGCGTGGCTTTGGCAAGAGCCGGAGAAATCGTCAAAGAAATAATTGAAAAATTCGATAAAGAACAATTGGCTGAAATCGTCGGAGCGAAAATTGTTTTGGAAGCGCTTTATTCGCCATTAAAGCAAATCGCGGAAAACGCGGGTTATGACGGCGCCGTTGTTCTGGATAAAATTATTCACCAAAAGGATGATTACGGTTTTAACGCCGCCAGCGGAAAATTCGAACATCTGATTAAAGCCGGAATAATTGATCCGACAAAAGTGACGCGTTCTGCTTTGGAAAATGCAGTCTCTATTGCTTCAATGCTTTTAATCACCGAAGCGGTAGTCGCCGATTTGCCCGAGAAAAAAGAAAAAGGCGGGCATAATCATGAGATGATGGGGGAAGAGTACTAATTAACTAACAACCAACAACCAACGACTAACGACAATAAAATTTAAAGAATAAGACTCCGCGAGAAATCGCGGAGTTTTTTATTTGACAAATTTCAATTTTTTATGTTAATCTTTGGAAAGTAAAACTTTAACAAATAATAGATTCTTTGAGTCTATTTATAATAATAAAGAAAAATAAAAGGAGGAGATGTGAGATGAAAAATAGGCCAAGTTGGGACGAGATTTTTATGTTTCAGGCAATTGCTTGCGCTACGAGACACAGTTGTTTGAAGCGTGGTGTTGGCGCGGTGTTGGTAAAAGATAAAAGAATAATCGGCAGCGGCTATAACGGAGCCGCAAGCGGAATTACCAGTTGCCGCGATCTCGGATATTGTTATTACGAGCATCTGGCGCAAAATGAAAGAAAAACAAACGGCGGCGATCTTGATGACATTAAGGAAAAATTCAAGATTTACTGCCAGGCGGTCCATGCCGAAATGAACGCGTTATCTCAATGTTCTCGCGATGAAGCCAGAGGAAGTGTTCTTTATATCACGAATTATCCTTGTACGAAATGCGTTCAGGATGGGATAATTACCAACGGCATTAAAGAGGTAAAAATTTGGAAAGAATATCTTCAGAATCCCACTCTTACCGTTGATGAAAAAAGAGCGAGCGAAAGAAAACTGTTGGAAGCGGGCATATCGGTTAATTATATCGGGTTGTCAAAAGAAAGAATAAAAGAGATAGCTCTGTATATGGCTGATGTTGTCGGCGAAAGAACGGATTATAAATTTAAAGGAGGTGAGTAATTATGCCGCTTTACGAAATTCCATGTTTGATGAGATTTACAAAACTTGATCCACAAACTCTGCATTCAAAAATTACATGTCTTCACATTGATGAAGTTGGTCTATTTGTTTACTACGACAAAGAAGAGCAACTCGATCCTAATTATATAAAGAGGCATCTAATAGGAAGAAAAAGAACGATATGCGTTGTGGAAGCAGATAATATCGAAAAAGCCATAGAAAAATTCTTCAACGAGTATCAAGGTTCAATGATTGGAGGCGAGGAAGAGGCAAAGGCTTTGTGGATTGATAGAGAAGAGCCAATTTTAGAGTTGCCTCATTGCGAGTTGATGTGCAAAAACAAAAAAGGAGAATTTATTTGTGGCGAGGAGAATGAGGAGGGAAATGGGATATTTGGGATGTGTGTGCTGGAAAGATATGATGCTCCGGATGAGTGTGTAGTTGCTGAATTTCACAGCAATATCCACGATGGGATGATTCCAGTCATATCTATTGGCGGCTATAAGGTTATTTTATCCGCGGATATAGCTTAAGTATAAAATAACAGGCGTTAGCAAGCGATTGCTAACGCCTCAATTTTTTTATAAAATTCAAAAATGAAAATCAAAATTCAAAAAATTGATTCCAGCGCGATAATTCCAAATTATGCCAATGAAAATGACGCGGGCTTAGATTTGTATTCGGTTGAAGATTTGATTTTGAAAAAAGGCGAAAGAAGCGTGGTGAAAACCGGAATAAAAATGGAGATTCCTGACGGCTCTGTCGGATTAGTTTGGGATAAAAGCGGATTGGCTTTAAATAGCGGAATAAAAACCATGGCCGGAGTGATTGATTCCGGTTATCGCGGGGAAATTAAGATAGTTTTGATAAATTTGTCCGACAAGGATTTTGAAATTAAAAAAGGCCAAAAAATTGCCCAGATGCTTATTCAAAAAGTTGAGCGGCCGAAAATCGAATTAGTTGAAGAACTTAATGAAAGCAAAAGAGGAGAGGACGGTTTTGGAAGCAGCGGCTTATACTAATCAGAAAATCTTTATATATTGCATATCTCAGACATCTAAATATTTAGATATCTAATATGACGACGATCGTCGTCATATTAGATAATTTAAATTAACTACTATTTATTAATTATTAATTACTATGATGCTTTTTTATTTTGCCAAAATTTCCTTTGTTTGTTATAATTTTATAAATGATTAGCGGAAAGGTCGATTTGGAAAAAATTTATAGAGCATTATAACGAAAGCCATGAATTATTTAAACTTAACAAATATTATCGTTGTTGCAATCGCGGTCATTGTTTTATGGCTTATTTTGACTTTTAACGGCTTGGTTCGCCGACGGTATAGAGTGAGAGAGGCATGGTCTGATATTGATATCCAACTAAAGCGAAGATACGACTTGATTCCGAATTTAGTAGAAACGGTTAAGGGTTATATGGCGCACGAGCAGGGAGTTTTTGAAAAAGTTACGGAAGCACGAACCAAGGCAATGGGAGCGCAGAATAAAAATGAAAAAGCCGGAGCGGAAAACATTTTAAGCAACACTCTTAAAACTCTTTTTGCGGTTTCGGAGAATTATCCGGAACTAAAAGCCAACGCCAATTTTTTGGATTTACAAAGAGAGTTGGCGGATACCGAAAATAAAATCCAAGCGGCACGGAGATTTTATAACACTAATGTGATGGATTACAACACAAAAATTACGGTTTTTCCGAACAATCTGATTGCTGGCATGCTTGGGTTTAAAAAAGAAGAGTTTTTTGGAATTGAAGAAGAAGAAAAACAACCGACTCGGGTTAAATTTTAACCATAGACATAAAGTTTTGATATAGTCTTCTATAATGCGGTATAAGGCACTATACTATCTGTAATTTATGACTTTGTACGGACAGAAATCAAAAAATATTCGCAAAACCTGGGTTTTATTTACGCTTTTTTTGCTTGTTGTTATTGGTATCGGCTGGGTATTCAGTCAAATTTACAGCAACCCGTCAATTTTATATTTCGCGGTGGTTTTCAGCATTTTGATGAACGTTATTGCTTATTGGTTTTCTGATAAAATTGTTTTGAAAATGGCAAAAGCAACGCCGGTGGAAAAGAAAAACGCGCCAGAATTTTATAATATTGTGGAGAATTTATGTATTACCGCCGGCTTGCCTTTGCCGAAAATCTATATAATTCATGAACAACAGCCAAATGCTTTTGCCACCGGCAGAAATCCGAAACATGCGGTGGTCGCCGTTACCGAAGGACTATTGGAAAAACTTGACCGAAGCGAATTGGAAGGTGTAATCGCTCATGAGTTGTCGCATATCGGCAATCGCGATATGTTGTTATCAACGGTTATTGTAGTGCTGGTTGGTTTTATTTCCATTCTTTCGGATATATTTTTGCGTTCGGCGATGTTTGGCGGTTTAAGCAGGAGAGACGACAGAGACGGCGGTCAGGCTGGAGTAATTCTAATGGTCATTGGCATGGTTTTGGCGATTTTGGCGCCAATCGGCGCGATGCTGATCCAATTGGCGATTTCGCGAAAAAGGGAATTTCTGGCAGATGCCTCCGGGGCGCTTTTAACTCGTTATCCCGAAGGTTTGGCAAAAGCGTTGGAAAAAATTTCAGCGAGCAATATTCCGATGAAAGCGGCCAACAACACCACCGCTCATTTATGGGTTGATAATCCGTTTAAAGGCAAAAGAATTTCCGGATTGGCTAAATTATTTATGACTCATCCGCCGGTTGAGGAAAGAATAAAAGCCTTGCGCGGCATGAACGTTTAATAATATGCAGGAAAACATAGAATCAATTAAAGAAGAAAAACCCGACGAAGAAAAGAAAGAAATCGAAATTGATTTGGATGAAATCGCCAAAGAGTACGCGGAAAAATTGCGCGGTGAAATCGAAGAGATGAAAAAAGACAATGCAGACCCTCATCTTAAATATGTAAATCCTCGAGAGCTGACCTATGACGATTTAATAATTTTTGATAAAGCAAAGAAAAACGAATTAACCGCGCCGGAGTTTATGGATTATTCGGAAAGATTAAAACAGTATTTTAAAGAACAAAAACACAGCGAGAAAGAAAATCAGATAAAAGAGCAAATAAACGAATTAAAAAATAAACATAAAACAAAAGAAATATCCGGTGAAGAATTTAAAGAAAAATTCAGGAATTTATTGCGTGAATACGATAAAGAAAAATCCGGCGGTTATGAAGCGGCGGGTAAGTCCGATTCGCGGGCGACTTTTGAAGCAATGATTCACAACTGGTTAATAAGTTCCGGCAAGATGTAATGGAAAGGTGCAGGAGTGGTTTAACTGGCGGTCCTGGAAAGACCGTATACCGCAAGGTATCGAGGGTTCGAATCCCTCCCTTTCCGCCAATAAAATAGTTTTTACATGGCGAATATTTATAAAAAAAACGCGATAAAATTTTTAACAATTTTATCGATTTTGACGGTTTTGGTTTTTGGTTTTTATTTTTGGCAGAAGCCGAATTTAGTTTTTGGAACTGCCTATACGCTTACCCAAACAGATTGGTCGGGAGGCGTTTCTGCTTCAACAGCGGCTTATCCAACGAATCAAACCGGATGGACTTATTATTCTTCGGCTTCTAGTTCGGTTAATTTTTCAACCGTCGGTCAAATTTCACTTTCTTCGGTTTCGGCTTCAACAACGCAAACAACAGATACGGATTTCAGCGCCGGAACGCATTCAAGCACGACAATTTCCGGAACAGCGGCGGCGGCGAAATTGGAATTGGCAAGTTCTACCACTTACGCCACCTCCGGCGTATTTACTTCAGGAGTGATTGATTTAGGGCAGAGCGTTAATTTTTCAAATCTTAATTTTAATATAACTTTACCGGCCAGCTCTTCTTTAGTCCAAACATGGGGGAAAAATTTATACGGGCAACTCGGCAATGGCACCACTACCGATAGTAATGTTCCGGTTGACGTTTCTGGCATTGCTAATGTGGTATCGGTTGCTGGTGGAGACCAACACTCTCTTGCTCTTTT
>JAJZBA010000013.1 GCA_021799155.1 bacterium
TCCGATCTTAATTCTCCAGGCGAACTCCGGCTCATCGATGCCCGGACCGAATTCATTTAAATTTCTTTCGACAATTTTCGTTAAATCGGTTTTTTGACCGTAAAAATCCCATTCGTACAATGATTGTAAAACTATAGAACGAGCTAAATGCCTAGTTGCCATTTATTTTAAACTTTTAAACTTTCTATTTTTATAGTTTCCGCAATTTCTACAAATTCTGTGCGGCAAAATCGGTCCGCCACAATTTTGACAAACAAAAATTTTTGCCGGTTTTAAAGCCAAATGCGCTCGTCTTCGTCCAACTTTTGATTTTGTATGATGTTTTACCGGTACGCCACCCATAGTTATATATTAATATCTTTTGGTTTTAAACTGTCAATAAAAAATCTAAAATGTTCTTGAATGTTTTCCGCCGCTTTTCCTGTTCCTCTCACGACGCAAGTCAGCGGTTCTTCAATTATCGAAGCCTTAACGGAAATTTCTCTTTCAATTAATTGGTCCAATCCTTTTAATAAAGAACCTCCGCCGCAAAGATTAATTCCCGATTTCAAAATATCGCCGACCAGTTCCGGCGGAGTAATTTCTATTGTTTCTTTAATCGCTTCGATTATTGATTTCAAAGAGCGGCTCATCGCGATTCTTACATGACTTCCTTTAACTACAACTTCCCTCGGCAAGCCGGTCGCTATATCCCGGCCGCGAATTGCTAATTCCATTTTTTCTTCGAGCGGCAAAGCGGAACCGATAATTGCCTTCAATTCTTCGGCCGTCGGCTCGCCGATGATTAATTTAAATTCATCGCGAACAAATTTAACAATATCATCGTTTAACTTATCGCCGGCAATTTTTAAACTTTTCGCCGTTACAATACCACCCATCGAAATAACGGCAATGTCCGTGGTGCCGCCGCCGATATCGACAATCATCGTGGAAGTCGGTTCATTTATCGGTAAATCGGCTCCGATAGCCGCCGCGACCGGCTCTTCAATAATGTAGGCCTTGACGGCGCCGGCGGAAATTGCCGCGTCTTCAACAGATTTTCTTTCTACCTCGGTTAAATTTGTCGGAATACCGACGACAACCCGATAATAATTAAAAACTCCGTTGTTTTTTATTTTTTTTAAAAAATGACGGAGGATTTCTTTGGTTATTTCAAAATCGGAAATAACTCCGTTGACCAGCGGCCGAACAACCGAGATGTGCGCCGGCGTTCTGCCTACCATTTTTTTCGCTTCTTCACCGATGGCTAATATCTGGCCGGTTTTATTGTTGACGGCCACCACCGACGGTTCGTTAATAACAATTCCCCGCCCTTTTAGATAAACCAGTGAGTTGGCCGTTCCTAAATCAATGCCGATGTCTTTGGTGAAATAATTTAAGAACATATTTATATTCGAACAACGAATTTGAACGAATATTACGAATTACGAATTTATTCGTAATATCTGAGTTTATTTGTTGTTCGTATATATTTAATAAACTCTTTTACTCCTGTCAGATTCACTTTTTTCTCGCTGCGTTTTTTTATTTCTAATTTATTCCCCGTTTTCTCGCTGATAACGGCTCGATAAGGAATACCGATTAAATCGGCGTCGCTGAATTTTTCTCCGGCCGAAGCGTCTTCGCGGTCGTCGTATAATACCTCAACGCCGTTTTTTTGTAAAGAGTTATAAACTTTATCTGCGAACTTCCTGACACCTGACACCTGACACTTGACACTTAATAAATGAACCTTAAACGGCGCGACCGCTTCCGGCCAAACAATTCCTTTTTCATCGTGATAAATTTCAACAACCGTTCCCATTAAACGATTAAGCCCGATGCCGTAGCATCCCATTATCACATCGTTCAGTTCGCCTTTTTCGTTTTTATATTTAAAATTAAAAGGCGCCGAATACTTTGTTTTTAATTTAAAAATATTCCCGACTTCAATCGCTTTTTCCTCTCTTAAATTTTTATTGCCGCATTGAGGACAATTGTTTTGTTCTTCAATAATTTCTTTATTGATGGCTATTTTACATTTATCGCAAATATAAATTATGTCTTCACCGGCCGGCGTCAATGTTTGAAATTCGTGCGAATATTTAGAAAAAGTCCCGCCGGAAGCGAATGTTAAATAAGTCAACTTGCCGAGTCCGACAGATTTAAAAATTTTTTCGTAAGATTTTCCGACTTTCTCATAATATTTATCCAAATCGTTTTCATCCCTATGAAAAGAATACAAATCCTTCATAAAAAATTCCCGTCCGCGCAGAAGACCGGATTTTGCCCTTTTTTCGTCGCGGAATTTATTCTGAATTTGAAAAACGTATTTCGGCAAATCTTTATAGGAAAACACAAACTTTGCCAACAGCGGAGAAACAATTTCTTCGTGCGTCGGGCCGAGAACGTAATCTATTTTTGAATAAAAACTAGTAAATTTAAAAAGCGAGTCATAAGCTTCCCAGCGGCCGGTTTGTTCCCAATTAGTTTTCGGATGAAGCGAAGGCATTAAAATTTCCTGACCGCCAAGCGCTTCCATTTCTTCGCGGATAATATTTTCGATTTTTTTAAAAACCCGCCAACCAAGCGGCAAAAAAGTGTAAACGCCGGCCATTGTTTTATCGATAAAACCCGCCTTGATTAAAAGCCGGGCGTTTATTGCCTCTTCGTCTTTCGGCGCCTCGCGCTTGGTTTTTGTAAATAATTCAGACTGACGCATTGAAACTGTTATTTAATTAATAATAATATAAAAATCAAAAAATAAAAGAGGCACGAAGCTTTCGCTTCGCGCCTTAAAAATCACCATTGATAATTCTTTTTTATTTCGACGATATACTCGTCTAAATAGGGACGCATTTTTACCCCTATTATTTTACATTTCCGCCTTAACGTTTTTTCTTCAATGAATTCCATTTTGTTTTTAAGAGAATAACTGATATCGGTTACCGAATTCATTGCCTTACCCACCCAAAAATAAAAACTTATCACTTCATTGTCATAACCCAACCATCCTGTTTGATCTTTGTCAAAATCCGTTTTAAGCAACCAGTATAATTGTCCGGTAAAACTGTCTTTGTTTTTCTGGAGCGCTTTCTCAATACTCCGCCATGTCTGACCGATAAATTCAAAATGGCGAAAACGAATATCGTGCAATCGCATCGGTAATTCGTGATTTAATTGCTCGGCAACTGCATAAGCCAACGCAACCCAGATGTAATATCCTTCAAATGGAACCGGGAGGAATTTGTCTCCTTTTTTGCAGGCATAATAGAGTATCGTATTGAATATTTTCCTGCGCAAACCAAAAAGATTACGCTCAACTTTCTCAATTAATTCCGCTGCAACTTTTTCCTCAGCATCGGTTTTTACAAAAGTTCCCTTACCGCTCAATTCTAACTCTGCCATTTCTAACCTCCTATTTAAAAAAATATTTTAGAACTGATTTGAAAATAACAAAATATCGCAAAAAGGTCAAAACATGCGTTTTAGAAAAAATTAGCAATGTCTTTTATGGTAATAATCAACATTAAAAATAAAAGCAATGCCATTCCCGCGACATTGGCGTAACGTTCGAATTTTTGCGGCAATGGCGAGCCTTTAATTTTCTCAATCAGTAAAAACAGCAGCCTTCCGCCGTCCAAAGCCGGAAAGGGAAAAATATTTAAAACCGCCAGATTTAAAGAAATCAAAGCCAAAAGCTGAAGCAAATAAACAAAACCCAAACTGCCGGCCTGCGCCGTTATTTTGACTATTCCGACGGGACCGGCTACTTGTTCCAAAGACGCCTTACCGACAAACGCTTTAACGATTAAATTAAAAAATGCGAAGAAAATATTTTTAATCATTTCAACCGAGGTTTTAAATCCTTCCCGGACGCTTGCCAATAAATTTTTCTTCGGCAATCCCGCTTCAACTAAACTAATTCCCAAAGCGCCTTCGCCTTCCGGCGGATTAATCCGCGGAATTGTTTTAAATTCTTTAACTTCGCCCTGACGCTTGACTTTTAAAACAATTTCTTTTCCGCGATTGCCGTCGATAAATTTAATCAACTCATCAACGTTCGAAAAACCGATAATTTTATCGCCGGCGTTCAATCCGATTTGGCTCGCCGGACTGTTTAAAGAAACATCGGTAACCAATACCGTCTGCGGAATGCCGATGGAAAAGACCAACGAAATCGCCAACCAACCGAGCAAAAAATTCATTAAAACTCCGGCGGATATGATTATTGAACGTTTCCATATTGGTAAAAATATGAAATTTCGAGAATTTTCCAAATTTGAGCTACTATCCTCTCCAAAAATTTTCACGAAACCTCCAAAAGGCAAGGCGTTAACACTGTAAACCGTCTCCCCTATTCTTTTACCCCAGATTCGCGGCGGCAGTCCGATACCAAATTCTTCAACCAGTAAGCCGAATTTTTTAGCTGCCAAAAAATGCCCCAATTCGTGAACTAAAATCAAAATCGAAAGAGAAATTATTACCGCGATAATACCTATTAACATAGTTAATAATTGTTAAATTTTTATTCCTCTATTTCTTTAATTTTATTCTCTAAAATTTTCTCCACTTCTTCGTTCGCCCTATCTATTTCTTTTTGAATTTTATCTTTTAATTTAAATTTATCATCTTCGGAAATTTTCTTTTCTTCAAATTGCCGACTAATTTCTTTGTTGATTTCGTCGCGAACGCCGCGGATTTCTATTTTTATTTTTTCCGCTTCTTTTTTCGCCAGTTTAATCAATTCTTGCCGTCGTTCGCTAGATAAGGGGGGCAGATTAATTCTGAGCAAACTTCCTTCGAGATTGACGCCGACATTCAGATTCGCCGCCTCAACCGCTTTTAAAACAACGGCGGCCGCGTTTTTATCCCAAACTGAAATTTGAATCTCTCTCGGTGGTACAATACTTATCGAACCCAATTGCTTAAGCGGCAATTTTTGTCCAAAATAATCAACCGAAATGTCTTCTACTAATTTCGAAGTCGGCCGACCGCCGCGAATTGCGGAAAGTTGGTTTTTAAAATACCTTATTGTTTCATTAATTTTTATCTCTAGGATTTTTAATAAATCCATACTATTAATTTAAAATGCAAATATCAAAATGTAAAATGACCCCGAATAATTTGAATTTATTTCTTACTTCCAATAATAATCTTATCGACGTTTATTGTTATCGCGGAAATTTTTCTGCCATTTTCAATTTCCGGATATAAAATTTGCCAATTCAAACCGGCGTCTTTGCTTCTGTAAATTTTATCATAATCGGCCGCGAAAATCTCGTCGGAACCTGCCAAAACGCGAAAAACTTTTCGATTTTCCGCCGGCAAAGATTTAAAAACCTGCCAAGTTCTTCCGGCGTCTTTGGAACGAATAAGGCCGTAATCGGTAGCGGCGTACACCCCTACATCAGAACGAGAAGAGATATTATTTTCTTGCGCCGAAGGCGCATCTCCTCGTTTGGTCTGGGGGTAAACAACAAAATCGTTAATTTGAGCGGCGCCGCGATAATCATCCAAAAATTTCATTCTTTCAAAATTCATTTCCTCTTCACCGCCGACAAAAAAACCGCCGTCTTCCAATGAAAAATAAATTAAATTGTTTTCGCTTTTTAAAATGTTTATTCCTGAATTAAAATTCGCCAAAATTTTAAAGCTTTGATTTTCCAGAGAATAAGCGACCAAGCGGCCATCGGAAAGGCCGGCATAAAGATTTTTTTCGTCCGCGTCAAAATCATTAATAATAGTATTATCAAATTCTAAAATTTTTATTAAAGAAGAAAAGTTGTCTTCGCTTTGGTAAATAATTCCTTTGCCGTTTTGAAAAACGGAAAGAAAACTTCTGCCCGATGGAAGAAAAATAATTTTATAAATTTCCGTTTTTAAATTTATTTTATTTTCTCTATCTTGAAAAATTTGCCAATTTAAACCGTTATCGCGGCTGATAAATAATCCCCGGTTTGATCCGGCAAAAATCAATTTCGGATTAGAAGAAGAAATCTTAATATCATAAATATCTATTTTTTTATCGAAATGTACGGTCGCTTCTTCGAAATCTTCACCGTTAAAAACGTTAATAATTCCTTTAATTTCTTTGTTGCCAACAAACTGATTTTTAACAAAAGAAACGAGCGAAGCCAAAAAATTGCCGTTATTATCAACGCCGATCGCTATCGGTAATAATTGAAGAAAAAGGAAAGCCAATCCGCCCCAGATTAAAATAATGGCGATTGCATCATTCATAAAGAGTTCTCATCTGCAGACGTTTATTGACGTTAAATTGTTTTATTAGCGTCAGGCGTTTCAACGCTTCTTTCAATTTTTTGGAATTTTTGAGCGGATCTTTTTTAAGATTTTCTATTAATGATTGAAAAAAATCGTCAATCTCGACATCGCTCCAATTAGTCTTATTGTCTGCGTTAATCCGCGCGTTAATCTGCATTAATCTGCGTTTGCCGGCAAGCGCGGGAAAATAAATTTTCTGCAATCTCGAACTTAAAGTCTGGAGCAAATCTTCGACGGTTGCGGCGATAAAAATTATCAAAGCCGACTGTGGCGGCTCTTCCACTATTTTTAAAGCCGCGTGCTGCGCTTGAGGAGTCAAATTTTGAGCTCCGTTTATAACGGCCAAGCGCCGGCTTGAATTTACCGGTTTCTGCCAAAGAAAATTTTTGAGCTGCCTGACGGCGTCTATGCCGATAACGTTTTTTTCATCCGGCGAAATAATCAATATTTCTTTCAATAATTCCTTCGGTTTTTCAAAATTTCCGTTTTCCAAAAAATTCGCCAAAGACTGAACAAAGAGAAATATATCAAATTGATTTTCGCCGTAAAAAAGATAAGCGTGAGATAATCTATTATTTTCTACCCGTCTTCTAAAATCGTCTATTAAATTTTTATAACTTGCCATATACGAATAACGAAATATATACGAACAACGAATAGACGCCAATATTACAAATGACAATAAAAATTATTCGTAATATTCATTTAAATTCATTGTTCGATTATTGTAATTTTGATTTTTAAATTATCGTTTATTTAATAGTGTTCTCTTGTAAGTATCTAAATGCGTTAAAATCAATCCCGCGCCGCGGGCAACACAGAAAAGCGGTTCTTCTGCGACGTAAGCGTTTACGCCCAGCATTCTTTTGAAAAATTCCGGCAGATGCTTAAGTTGGGCTCCCCCGCCGGAAATAATTATTCCCTTTGCCATAATATCGGCAACCAGTTCCGGCGGCGTTTCGTTAAAAACATTTTGAACCGCCGAAGCAATATCTAACAAATAATGGTTTAAAGCCTCTGCGGTTTCGTTCGAATTAACCGTTAAATTTTTCGGCAAGCCGGACGCCAAATCTCTTCCTCTGATTTGAATTTCTAATTTATGCTTGGTCGGCAAAGCCGAACCGATTTCAATCTTTATCGCCTCGGCGGTCTGTTCGCCAATAGAAAGATTGTATTTTTTCTTAATGTAATCCATAATCGCCTGGTCAAATTTATTGCCGGCGACCCTTAAACTCGCCCAAGAAACAATGCCGCCCAAGGCAATAACTGCGGTTTCCGAAGTACCGCCGCCAATATTAACAATCATATTACCCGAAGAAGAATTTATCGGAATGCCGGCGCCTAAAGCGGCTAAAATCGGTTCCCGGACAACATGCGCTTCTTTAGCACCGGCCTCTTTGGCGGCGTTAATCACTGCTCGACGCTCGGTTTGGGTAATGCCGGCCGGAACGGATATAACCACGTCCGGCTTAAATAAATTCAAAGCACCGACGGCTTTGCCGATAAAATATTTAAGCATCGCCTTGGTAATGTAATAATCCGCAATCACTCCTTCTCGAAGCGGCTTGTAAGCGACAATATCCGCCGGCGTCCGGCCAACCATTTCTTTGGCCTCTTTGCCGACTGCCAAAACCGTATTGTCAGGCACGCTTAAAGCAACAATTGTCGGTTCATTAATAATAAAACCGCGCCCCGGAACAAAAACGATGGTATTGGCAGTACCTAAATCAATTCCAATTTTACGAATAAACATGGTAGTAAATTCAAAATGTAAATATCAAAATGTAAAATTACGGCGTAAAGTGTAAAATGTTAAAATTTTTTAATTTTGATTTGTCATTTTGATTTTTGAATTTTGATTTTTAATTTAAAATCCGAAATCTATATTTAATCTACGCGTTTTATATCGGCGCCAATTTTTCTCAGACGCTCATCTATCTTTTCGTACCCTCTTTCAATCTGATAAATATTATCTATTTCCGTTTTCCCGTTAGCGATTAAAGCCGCCATCACGAGAGCCGCGCCGGCCCGCAAATCGGGACTTACTAATTTTCTGCCGGAGAGTTTAGTCGGCCCGTTTATCACCGCTCGATGAGGATCGCAAAGAACAACATCGGCTCCCATCTGACTTAATAAATCCGTAAAAATCAAACGCCTGTCGTAAATCGTTTCATGAATCAAACTCTTGCCTTCGGCTTGCGTCATTAAAACCGTATAGGGCGGCTGTAAGTCTGTGGCAAAACCGGGATATTCGTGAGTGGTTGCGTCAACGGCAAAAATCTTTTTGGCCGGCGAAATTTTTATCCTGTCCTTATACAATACATAATTTACTTTTATTCTGTCAAACAAAGACCAAAGCGCTTCCAAATGATTCGGTTCGGCGTTTTTGATGGTGATTTCGCCGCTGTTTGAGGCGGCCGCCAACATCGCGAAAGTTCCGGTTTCGATTCTGTCAGGAATAATTTTATATTCCCCGCCCCGAAGTTTTTTAACGCCTTTTATTCTAATTGTCGGCGTGCCGGCGCCGCTGATTTTCGCGCCAATGCCGTTCAAAAACTCCGCCAAAGCAACGATTTCCGGCTCCATGGCGCAATTTTTTAAAACTGTTTCTCCTTCGGCTAGAATTGCGGTTATCATCAAACTTTCGGTACCGGTCACGGTAATTTTCGGAAAAAAAATTTCCGCTCCTTTTATTCTTTTTGCGGTTAAGTGGTAATAATCTTGTCCTGAGTCGCGTCTAAGGATTTCTATTTTTGCTCCCATTTTTTGAAAACCGTCCAAAAACATATCTATTGGCCGCGTTCCGGCACCGATAACGCAACCGCCCGGATGAGGAAAATTTACTTTTCCGCATTTCACAAGCATCGGTCCGACAAACATAATGGAAGCCCGAAATTTATTGACCAAATTTTCCGGCAAATCAAAACATTTTTGGTTTTTAAATTTAATATCAAAAACTCCGGGTTTAATTTTTTTAATCTCGCCGCCCAAAGCGGCAAACATTTCCTGGGCTCTGAAAACATCTTCAATCTCGGGAGCGTTTGAAACCCGAATAGTTTCTTCCGTTAGAAGCGCTACCGGAAAAATTTTTAAAGCCGCGTTTTTAGAACCGCTAACGCCGATTTCCCCTTTTAACGGCTTACCGCCCTGAATAATAAATTTTGCCATTAGTTAAACAATATGATATCCTATTAAAAAACTCAAGATTTGCGTATGACCGTAAAAACTCGTCGCCTGTTGTTTTATAGCGTTTTTTTATTGTTTATTATCACCGGACTGGTAGCGGTTTTTTATTCGTTGGGTTGGCGGATAAATTTAAAAAATGAAGATTGTTCCATTAAAACTTTAACGAATTGTTTCCAAAAAACCGGCGGAATTTATATCGAAACTCAGCCGAAAAACGTACTTATAAAAATCGACGGTAAAACTTTCAAAGACAAATCCGGTTTGATTCAAAGCGGCACCCTAATTTCCAATCTTTTTCCAAAAAGATATAAAGTGGAAATTAAAAAGGGAGGTTATCAATCGTACCAGAAAACCGTCAAGGTTGAACCAAATCTGGTCGTTGAAATTCCCAACACTGTTTTAATTCCGGAAAAATTCGAAAAAAAAATAATTAAAATCCCCAAACCAATCGACAATTTCTGGCTCGCTTCGGAAAAAATCGTTTTTCGAAACAACGGCGTTTTGTACTATCTCAATAAAGATTCTGCCATAAAATTGAGAGGCGACGAATTTGTTGATTGGAGTGAAGATGCCACCAAATTCATCGTTAAAGACTCAAAAAACAAAATTTTTTATCTCTACGATTTAAATAATCTTTCAAAAGTTTTCAATATTAACGCCGCTTTTAGCAATCTCAAAAGAAAATCCGCTATTACTCAAATCGCTTTCCATCCGGCCGATAGATCGGA
>JAJZBA010000014.1 GCA_021799155.1 bacterium
TGGGGGAATGCGCGAAGCGCATTTCCTGACCTACGACAAACGACCAACGACAAACGACGATGTAAAAAGTCGTAAGTTGTTAGTTGTAAGTCGTGGGTCGGAAAAAAATGCTTCGCATTTTTTTCTTTTCCTCCGCTTACTAAGATGTTTCAATTCAGCGGGTTTGCATCGTGTCGCTTCGCGACACTCAAATTCAAAAATCAAAACGCAAAAATCAAAATTACAATTTAAAATTCAAAAATGATTAAATGTTAAATTTTTTACATTTTACATTGCCTGCCCCGTATAATTGCGGAGCAATTTATTCGGGGTCATTTTACATTTTGATATTTGCATTTTAAATTTAAATGTCCTGAAGCGACACGATAACACAGGTTTACTGTGTTGGGTTTTCCCATTCGGAAATCTCCGGATCATAGGTTGCTAAGCACCTCCCCGAAGCTTATCGCAGCCACGCCGCGTCCTTCATCGCCATCTGATGTCAAGGCATCCACCATACGCCCTTAATTAACTGTCTCTTATCCCGCTTGCCTCGTAGAGAGCCGAAGGCTCTTCTTCGGGGTTTGTAGCGGGATTTAAGAACTCAAATAATGCTATTTATTTTTGACTATTTAATTTTCAACGAGCAGGAATTTCGGTTATTCAGAAAAATCAAAATCCCGCTGCTAGCGGGATTAAAATCAAGCAAAAAATCGCTGATTTTTCACCCGCTTTTTATTTTCATTAATTTCACCATTTTCATTATTAAGTATAAAGCGGGCGCAAGGTTTGTCAATAGGTAAATAATGGGAGCTATACGGGAATTGCACCCGTGCTGGCAGTGCCACAAACTGCAGTGCTGCTACTACACCAATAGCTCCATATTATACGCTGTATTATAGACAATCTTGTTAAACAAATCAAATTCATTTATAATAATCTCAGTGGTAGCAAATGACTAGATTTGAACCTCAACGAAAAATCAAAATAAAGTGGTCGTCAAATTTTGCTTACGCTATAGGGCTTATTGCTTCTGATGGAAACTTATCAACCGATGGTAGACATATAAATTTGAAATCGGCGGACAAAGAAATAATTCAAAATTTTAAAAAAGCCCTTAATTTAAGAAATAATATAAGATCTACAAAGAAAATAGATAAACCGAACAAACACTCTTATATTCAATTTGGCGATATCATATTCTATAAATTTTTAAATAATCTAGGATTATATGCCGGAAAATCAAAAACAATTAAAGAAGTTAAGACGCCGAATAAATTTTTTAAAGATTTTTTAAGAGGTTTATTTGACGGCGATGGAACTTTTTATTCTTTTTGGGATACAAGATGGCCTAATAGTTTTGTATTTCAGATGAGTTTTTCGTCCGCTAGTTTAGATTTTATTAAGTGGTTAAAAGATAGAATAAATCGTCTTTATAGTATAAATGGTTTTATTGTTCGAGGAGATGGTGTATATAATATAAGATATTCTAAAAGAGATAGCGAAAAATTATTTTCTGTAATGTATTATAAAAATAACATCTTGTTTTTAAGAAGAAAATACACTAAGATTAAAAATATATTAAATAAGAATGATAAATTAAAATTAGTCCGTAATAAACGGCATCGCCGCGGTAGCTCAGTGGTAGTAGCGCATGCCTGAAGAGCATGGCGTCGGGGGTTCGATTCCCTCCCGCGGCACAAATATAAAATATCCCGCTCAAGCGGGATATTTTATCCTCTAATCACTAATCTCACTCTCATTTTTTTCGCTCCCCAGAAATTTTTGACGTATTTTTTTATAGATTTGTCGTCGAAATCTTTGCACGAATACAAATCCATTGCCACATATCCTTCTTCCGGCCAAGTGTGAAGCGAAATATGGCTTTCGTAAAGCATAATAAAACCGGATACGCCCCAGTCGGGGTAATAAGCGGTTTTGACTTTTTTAACGACCTCTTTGGATAGCGGCCGCATTTTAAATTTTTCCGGCAAGCCCCTGAGTAAGTTCTTTATAGCTTTGCCGTCTTTTAACTTTTTATAATCAATTCCATAAGCATCGATTATTAGATGCTTACCCCAGGTTTTTTCCACCTCATTGGCGCCTTATTGAGTTTTCGTTCTCGTTCTGCTTTTAGCGGAGCGAGTCTGATTAGTATTCGGCTTTGATTTAATTTTTATTTCTAATCCTTCAACAATGTTCAAGATTATCCTGAGTTTATCGAAGGATAATTTTCGACTTTAACAATTTAAAACAATAAAATTTTATCAAAATAAAAAATTATTGCAATAGTTTGGTGCCCCCAGTAGGAATCGAACCTACATCACAAGCTCCGCAAGCTTGCATTCTATCCATTAAACTATGGAGGCATTTTGTGTCTTACTTGCTCCGTACAAAACTTTATTTTTGTGCGGGGATCTATTGAACGACAAGGACGTTTTTCAAAATCCCGCTAATTTTGAAAGCGAATCAACCAGCGAAATTTGGTATTCTTCTTTTGGTAATCGTTGAATTAGAAAATTTTTAATTTTTTCTTCATCATCGGCGTGAATATTAATTTTTAAATAAGGAGAAAATTTCTTTTTTATTTTTAATACCAACTCTTTATATTCTTCTCCGCCTTCGTGAATATCAAAACCTTCTATTTCTTCGTAAGGATAAATTTTTCCGCTTTCTGATTTTTTATTCAGCAAAGACACGCTTAATCCTTTTTCATTTATTTTAAATTCCCAGATTGTTGGAAAACGATTAGCTAAAGAATTAATTACCATCCAGGCTATAACTACAAAAATCATAAATAAAAAATTTTTCTGCCAGACCGCTAGAGCGATTAAAATAATCGCAATAATCAAACTCAACCAATACCAGGAAACATCTTTCGGTCGGTATTCGAATTCCGGCGCCTGCCAGGAAATAAAATTTTCCGATGGTTTTTCTTGATTTATCCGTTTTTTCGACATAACATTATTATACATAATTGTCCCCATAGTTCAACGGACAGAACGACTCCCTTCTAAGGAGTAAATCCGGGTTCGATTCCTGGTGGGGACGCAGTATGATTTCTTTAAATACTTCTCTTGCGGAGGTGAAAGGCATTGGTCCGAGATTTCAGGAGAAATTGAAAAAATTACATCTGGAGACAGTTAAGGATTTACTTTGGTATTTCCCGTTTCGGTATGAAGATTTTTCAAACATCGTTGCGATCAAAGATTTGAAAATCGGCCAGCACGCCACCATCCAGGGAATAATTCAATCGATAAAATTGCGGCGCACTTGGAAAAGGCGAATGTTTATCGTTGAAGCGCTAGTCGGCGATGAAACCGGAAATATCCGCGCTGTGTGGTTCAATCAGAGATTTTTGATAACGATGCTTAAAAAAGGCAGCCGCGTCAATCTTGCCGGAAAAATAACCGAAGCGCCGGAGGGGGGATTGGTGATTTCCCATCCGGTTCATGAAATTTTAACTTATAAAAAAGAAGCGGACGATTTGCGCCATACCGGACGCGTAGTGCCGATTTATCCGGAAACAAAAGGCATTACTTCAAAAGGCATCCGTTTTTTAATAAAACCGCTTCTTGATAAAATCGGAAAAATAGAAGACCCTTTGCCGAGAGAAATTTTGGAAAAACAGAAAATTTTTTCTCTCAACGAAGCAATCCGCAATATTCATTTTCCGGAAACCATTGACGATGCCAAAGAAGCAAAAAAACGTTTTGCTTTTGAAGATTTATTTTTTTTACAACTCAATAATTTGCGTCAAAGAATGAAATTGGCGAAAGAGCGCGCTTATCCTTCGGATTTCAATATTGACGAAGTTAAAGAATTGCTTGCAAAACTTCCTTTTGAGCTTACTTATTCGCAGAAAAAATCGCTTTGGGAAATTTTACGGGATTTAAAAAATCCACACCCGATGAACCGTTTACTTCAGGGCGATGTCGGCAGCGGAAAAACTATTGTGGCTGTATTGGCGGCTTTGGTTTTAGCCGATTGGAACAAGCCTTTCGACAGAGCGCAGGGCAAGCAGACCGCTTTTATGGCGCCGACCGAAGTTCTAGCAAAACAGCATTACGACACTTTTAAAAAATTTTTTAAAGAATTTGACAAAGGCGCGGGTTTAATTACCGGGTCAATGGCGAAAGTTTTTTACGGAGACGGATTGGAAAGTGATATTAAAAAAAGTGATTTAATCGAAAAAATCGAAAACGGCGAAATAAAAATAGTTTTTGGCACCCATGCTTTAATTCAGAGATACGTAAGATTTGGCGATTTGGCACTGGTGATAATAGACGAACAGCACCGTTTCGGCGTCAAGCAGCGTCGAGCGCTGCTTCGCGGACAAACGCAGACAGATACGCAGACAAACGCGGACAATATTAACAATAAATTATTGTATAAAGATCTTACTTATCAAATTAGAAATATAATATTTAATGTAAGAAAAAATATTGGCTTAGGACATAAAGAAATAATATATCAAAAGGCGATAGAGAACGATTTGTTAAAATCTAATATTAATTTTGATAAAGAAAAAATTATTAATATTGTGCATGATAATAAAAAACTCGGCGTATATCGTCCAGATTTTATTATAGAAAATAAAATTATTTTAGAAATTAAAGCATTACCATTTGTGGGAAATATTGAGAAAAGACAGATTTGGAATTATTTAAAAGGTTCCGAATATAAATTAGCTTTACTGGTTAATTTTTCTCATACAAGGGCTAATATATATAGAGTTATATATGACGAATCAAGAGATAGTTCGCATAAGTCCGCGTCAGTTCAGCGTTTGTCCGCGTTATGTCCGCATTTATTGTCAATGTCGGCGACGCCGATACCGAGAACGCTTTCTTTGACGGTTTTCGGCGATTTGGATTTGTCAATTATCGACGAATTGCCAAAAGGCAGAAAAGAGATAATTACTAAAATTGTGGCTCCGGCAAATCGCGACAAAGCTTATGCTTTTATTCGCGGTCAGGTAAAAAAAGGAAGGCAGGTTTTTGTGATTTGCCCAAGAATTGAACCGACGACTGATGACCAACAACTAACAACAGAAAATTTAAACGAGTCGTTTGTCGTGAGTCGTAAGTCATGGGTTAATATGTGGGAAAACGTCAAAATGGTGAAAGAGGAATACGAAAAACTTTCCAAAAAAGTTTTTCCGGATTTAAGAGTGGCGATGCTCCACGGTAAAATGAAAGCCAAAGAAAAAAATGAAATAATGCGCGATTTTAAAGAGCATAAAATCGATATTCTTGTTTCCACTTCCGTTATTGAAGTCGGCGTTGATATTCCGAACGCGACGATAATGATGATTGAAGATGCTGATAAATTTGGCTTGGCGCAACTTTATCAATTTCGCGGCCGGGTGGGCAGGGGAGAGCATCAGTCTTTTTGTTTTTTACTTACGGAGTCCGCTTCCAAATCAACTTATCAGCGTTTGCGCTCTTTGATTGAAGCGAAAAACGGTTTTGAATTGGCGGAAAAAGATTTGGCAATCAGAGGGCCGGGAGAATTTTTAGGTGAAGAGCAAACCGGCGTTCCTGATTTAGCGATGAAAGCCATTAAAAATCCGGAGTTGGTAAAATCAAGTCGCGGAGCAGCGGAAGAAATTTTAAAAACAGACCCGGAACTTAAAAATTATCCTTTGCTTAAAAACCGCCTGGAAAGTTTTGCAAAAGAAGTGCATTTGGAGTAGGATAAAAACATGATGAAAACTTTAAAACAAATAATTCAAGAAGCCGAACAAAATAAAGTCGCCGTCGGGCATTTTAATATTTCTGAATGCGTCGGGTTGAAAGGCGTGTTTTCGGCCGCCAAAGAACTTGAGCTACCTATTATAATAGGCGTTTCCGAGGGCGAGGCCAGTTTTATCGGTTATCGGCAAGCGGCGGCTTTGGTAAAAATTTTAAGAGAAAAATTCGATTATCCGGTTTTTATCAATGCCGATCACACGAAATCTCTGGAAAAAATCAAAGAAGCGGTTGAAGCCGGCTTTAACGCCGTGATGTTTGACGGAAGTCATTTTCCTTTTGAAGAAAATATTCAAAAAACCAAAGAAGTCGTTGAATACGTTAAAAGTGTGAACCAAGAGATTTTAGTCGAGGCTGAGATTGGTTATCTTAAAGGAAGTTCAACCTTATTATCGGAAACAATAGTTATTAAAGAAGAAGATTTAACCAAACCCGAAGAGGCGGTGCAGTTCGTCAAAGAAACCGGCATTGATTTGTTGGCGCCTTCGGTTGGTAATTTGCATGGAATGTTTAAAAATGCACAGAATCCTGCTTTAAATATCGAAAGAATAAAAGAAATTAAAAACATCCTTCGACAAATCTCAGGACAAACTATTCACTTAGTTCTTCACGGCGGGTCGGGAATTAAAGATGAGGATTTCTTGGCCGCTATTGACGCCGGTATTTCGGTCATTCATATCAACACTGAATTGCGTTTAGCTTGGCGAAGAGGGATGGAAAAAGTTTTACGAGAAAAACCGGAAGAAAACGTGCCTTATAAACTTTTACCGGGCGTAGTTGAAGAAATTAAAAAAGTGGTTTATAATAGATTGAAACTGTTTAATAAAAGATAATCCTACTAATGTACTAATCATTACTAATATTACTAATTATTTAGTACAATTAGTAAAAATTAGTAAATTAGTAGGGTTAAACAAATCGATTATGGAGTTAAACGTTCAAAAAAGAGAAATTTTTGGCAAGCAAGTGAAATCTTTGCGTCGGCAGGGCATGATTCCGGCCGAACTCTACGGCCACGGTTTTGAAAATTTGCATTTAAGCGTTCCGGAAAAAGACTTTTCTCGGGTTTTTAAAGAAGCGGGTGAAAGCACCATTATTAAGTTAAAAGTAAAAAGCGACAAAGGGAAAATAGGAGAAGAATTCAATGTTTTGATTAACGATTTTCAAGAAAATCCTCTGACGAATAAAATTTCTCACATTGATTTTTATCAGGTGAGAATGGATGAAAAAATTACCGCTTCGATTCCTTTGGTATTTATCGGCGAAGCGCCGGCCGTCAAAGAGCAGGGCGGAATTTTAGTAAAATCAATGCATGAAATTGAAGTTGAAGCTTTGCCGGCAGATTTACCTCATCATATTGAGGTTGATCTCGGCAATCTTTCAGACATCGGAGCAAGTGTTTATGTTAAAGATTTGAAAGTCAATAAAGGCGTAAAACTTTTAATCGAGCCGGAAACCGTTGTGGCCACCGTTTCTGAAGCGACAAAAGAAGAAGAAATCGCTGTTGGACCGACAAGCGTTGAAGAAGTGAAAGTTGAAGGCGAAGAAAAGAAAAAAGAAGAGGAATCTCAATAAATTCCCGCACCTTTGCGGCAACTCTGCCGCAAAGTAATGGGGGGATATTATAAAGATGTGGGGATAAAAATGAGTTCCAAAATTTTCGTTGACATAAAATCTTTTAAATTTAAAAAAGCGGAACGAAGACTAAATCTGGCTTTTCGAAAAGTAATTATCGTCCCTCTTAAATCTTTAATTCGGACAACTTTTATTTTGTTGGTTATTTTATTTTTCGCTTTTGGCTCGACAACTGCTCCGACTTCGGGAAATGCTAGAGCCGCTCAAAATAATAATGAAGAAAGAAAAGCGCTTGAAGCCCAGTTGGCGGAGTTAGAAAATCAAATTTCCAAATACGAGGAGACAATCAATCAATACAAAGCTCAGGGAAAAAATCTTCAATCGGAGATTAAAAGACTGGAATCTCAAATTGCCAAACTTAATCTTCAAATTAAAGCGGTTAATTTAACTTTGAGCAAACTTGACGCCGAGATTGCCGTCACTCAAAAACAGATAGGCATGACGGAAGACGAGCTTAGTCTTAATAGAAAAAATTTGTCCCGATTGCTTCAGGCTTTGTATGAAAACAGTGAAACATCTTTAGTGGAGATTCTTCTTAAAAATCCCCAGCTTTCCGATTTTTTCGGCGATTTGAACAATTTGATGAACGTTCAGGATAGTTTAAGAGTGGTCATCGGCGAAATTGTTGAAACGCGTCAGAAATTAGTTGACCAAAAAGAAGTTTTGGCCCTGGAAAGAACAGATGCCGCTTCTTTAAAAGCTTACCAGGATGCCCAAAAATTAAACATTGCAAAAATTAAAAATGAAAAAAATAATCTTTTAAAAGTTACCAAAGGTAAGGAATCCGAATACCAAAAAATTTTATCCGAAACTAAAAAAACCGCGGCGGAAATCAGAAAGCAAATCTTTAAATTAATCGGCGGCGGAGAATTAGAATTTGAAGAAGCTTATCGGTTGGCGAAAATGGCGGAAAAATCGACCGGCGTGCGTGCCGCTTTGATTTTGGCTGTTTTGGACAGGGAATCGGCTTTGGGAAAAAACGTTGGTCAGTGCGATTATAAAACCGCTATGCATCCGACGCGTGACATCCCAATTTTTTTAGAAATTATAAAGAAACTTGGATTAGAGAAAAGCCTGGAGGCGGGAACGATTAAAGTGTCTTGCGCGATAAACAGCGACGGCGCGTACGGCGGAGCTATAGGGCCGGCGCAATTTATTCCTTCAACTTGGGCTTGCTATGGAGGGTGGATACATACTTCTACAGGTAAGTGTAATGCCAGCGGTCCAGGAGAATGGGTTTACAAGCCTGATTATGACCGCATTGGTCAAATTACAGGAAGCGATCTTTCTAATCCTTGGAAAAACGCCGATGCTTTTATGGCCACTGCTCTTTACCTTAAAAATGCCGGAGCGGACGGCGGAACTTTATCAGCGGAAAGGATCGCCGCGGCTAAATATTACGCCGGAAGCCGGTGGAGGAATTATTTATGGACTTACGGCGCAAAGGTTATCTCTCAGGCTCAAAAATTTGAAGAAGATATAGCAATTTTAAGTTCGTAGAACTTAAAATAAATTTAGAAATATGAAGCACGAAATTCGAAATAATAATCTAAATATCAAAAATCAAAACCACAGATTAAAAATTATCAAACATCTTTGATTTTTTGAACTCTTTTATTATCGGCTCTAATTCTCCATTAAGTATTTTTTCTATATTATGGAATTTTTTTCCTAGACGGTGATCGGTGATGCGGTCGTCGGGGAAATTATAAGTTCTGATTTTTTCCGCCCGTTCGGCCATACCGATTTGTTCTTTTCTTAAAGCGCCCAATTTTTTTTGTTCTTCCATCTGTTTTTGTTCGTAAAGTTTAGCTCTTAAAAGATTCATTGCTGTCTCTCGATTAGCGTGCTGAGATCGACCGGCTTGGGAAGAGACGATAATACCTGTTGGAATATGCAAAATTCTGACCGCGGTTTCTACTTTATTAACATTTTGGCCGCCCGGTCCCGAAGAGCGAAAAAAAGAAATTTCCAAATCATTAGGATTGATTTGAATTTCTTTCGGTTCCACTTCGGGAATAATCGCCACCGAAGCGGTTGAAGTGTGAATTCTTCCGGTTTTTTCTGTTTTAGGAATTCTTTGTACTCGATGAACGCCCGATTCTTGTTTTAAATCTTCGTAAACATTTTCTCCTTCAATTTCGGCAATTAATGATTTGTATCCTTCTAAAGAAGTATGGTGAAAATCAATAAGAGTGAATTTCCAGCCTCGCTTAGCCGCGTATTTTTGATACATTCTGGCTAGATCGCCGGCAAAAATAGCAGCTTCATCGCCTCCCGCCCCAGCGCGGATTTCTAAAATAATTTTATTCGGCATAATAATTATTAAATTAATTTTTAGAATTATGGCAAAAAATGAAAATAATTTCAAGATATAAATTTCGATAATTTAAAATTTAAAGATAAAATAATAAAATAAAAAATAAGAAAG
>JAJZBA010000015.1 GCA_021799155.1 bacterium
GCGAGAGTATCAATATAGAGGGGTATTGCGTAAATAATCGACGGCTTTTCTTGTTGCTTAATGACAAAGTCCTGTTCAGTCACTTGCGGAAATAATTGTTGAAATCGGCTTAGAGGGAAAGCGGTTTCCGAGAGCGGCAATACTTTGTCGCCGTGTTTGGAAAGCCAGCTGTTGTGAAACATTAAAATATCAGGAGCCTGGCCGGTTGCCAAAGCGTTTAAAAGGGTTTTTTCATAGATGATTTTATCGTTAAACGGCCGGAAATTTATCTGAATACCCTTGTTCGTTTTTTGGTATTCTTCAATTATTGATTGGATTGCCGTTTTATCGTTATCGTTGTCAATCACTCCCCAAAAATTCAGAACGGTTTGCTTGCCGCCGCCGATTGAGCCGAAACCCCCGCCGCTGCCCGGTTCTTTTAGGCCGGGAAGAATTCCGATAAAGACTAAAACAAAAAACAAAACAATTAATCCTATTGCTCCGATAATAATTATTTGATTGCGAGTTAAAGACATACTACTCCCGCCACTTTATCTTCTTTTTTTAATTTCATAATTTTTACTCCGGAAGTGGCGCGGCCGGCTGTTCTAATATCGGAAATCTTAGTTCTGATAATTTGACCCTTGGTTGAGAGCGCCAGTAATTCTTCTTGTTCGGTGATGACCTGAGCTGAAACGATGCTCCCGGTTTTGGAAGTGATTTTGGCGGTTTTAATTCCGGAGCCGCCGCGGCTTTGCGCTTTGTATTCTTTGAGCGGCGTCTGCTTAGCAAAGCCGTTTTCGGTTACTACCAATAATTTTCCTTCTTTTTTAATTATATCAAGTCCGGCGACAAAATCATCTTTTTTGAGTCTAATCGCTTTAACGCCGGCAGCAGCCCGTCCCATTGGGCGCAATTGCGATTCTTTAAATCTGATTGCCTGGCCTAAAGCGGTTGCTAAAATGATTTCATCTTTTCCAGAGGAAAGTTTGACCCATTTAAGCTCGTCGCCTTTTTGTAAATTAATAGCGATAATACCGCTTCGCCTGACATTAGCAAAATCTTCCAGCGATGTTTTTTTGATAATGCCGTTTTTGGTTGCCATCGCGAGATATTGTTCGTCTTCGGTGGTGTAAGCGATAATCGCCGAAATTTTTTCATCGCTCGGAATTTCCAAAAAGTTTTGAATCAATTTTCCTTTGGCGGTTCTTGTTCCGGCGGGAATTTCATAAACTTTGGTTTGAAACACCCGGCCTTTGTCGGTGAAAAACAAAATATTATCGTGGGTGTTGGCGGAAATAAAATGGGCAATAAAATCTTCTTCGCCGACTTCAGAGCCTATCAGTCCTTTGCCGCCGCGCCGCTGGATTCTGATGGCGTCCGGAGAAACTCTTTTGATATAGCCGCTTTGCGAAAGGGTGATTACTATTTCTTCGGAAGGAATTAAATCTTCTTCTTTGAACTCTTTTAAGCCCGAAGCGACGACTTTTGTCTTTCTCGCGTTGCCGTAATGATTTTTCGCTTCTAAAAGTTCGTTTTTAACAACCGCTAAAATTTTCGCCGGGCTTTTTAAAAGAGCTTCCAGTTCAAGAATTAGCTTTCTCTTTTCTTTTAATTCGTCTTCAATTTTTTGGCGTTCCAGAGCGGCCAAAGCGGAAAGTTTCATATCCAAAATGGCATTGGCCTGAATTTCCGTCAATTTAAAGTTTTTAACGAGGTTTAAAAGGGCATCTTGGCGGTCTTTTGATTTTTTGATGGCGGCGATAATTTTATCAATCACCGATAAAGCTTTGACCAATCCTTCTAAAATATGAGCGCGTTCTTTGGCTTTTGTTAGGTCGAATCTGGCGCGGCGTTCAACTACGATTTTCCGATGCTCTAAATATGCCTCCAATACTTCTTTTAAGGATAAAAGTTGAGGTTGGATTCCGTTTGTCAGAGCGATCATGTTTAAATGAAAATCTTTTTGGAGGTCGGTGTGTTTGTAAAGCTGATTTAAAATTTTTTGGGGATTAACGTCGTTTTTAAGTTCGACGACAATCCTCATTCCTTCCCGGTCGCTTTCGTCGCGCAAATCTTTGATGCCTTCTATTTTTTTCTCCTGGACTAATTCGGCGATTTTAGTGATTAGTTCGGCTTTATTAACCTGGTATGGAATTTCGGTAATAACGATATTAAACTGGCCGGTTTTTCTTTCTTCAATTTCGGTCAAGGCGCGGCAGGTAATCGGTCCTCTGCCGGAAGCGTAAGCTTCGGCAATGGCTTTTTTGTCGTAAATAATTCCGCCGGTTGGAAAATCAGGACCTTGGATAAATTTTATTAGTTCTTCGCCGGGGGCTTTCGGATTTTCTGCCAGATAAATAACAGCATCGACAACCTCGCCTAAATTATGGGGCGGAATGTTAGTGGCCATGCCAACCGCGATGCCCATGGTGCCGTTAATTAAAAGATTTGGAATTTTTGATGGAAGAACTTTCGGCTCGTTTCGGGTGCCGTCATAATTTGGCTGCCAGTCAACGGTTTCTTTTTCGATATCAAATAAAAGCTCTTCGGCTATTTTTGAAAGCCGCGCTTCGGTATAGCGCATTGCCGCTTGCGCGTCGCCGTCAATCGAGCCCCAATTTCCCTGGCCGTTGATTAACGGATAGCGCAGGGTAAAATCTTGAGCCATTCTGGCTAAGGCGTCGTAAACCGCCATATCGCCGTGCGGATGATAGCGTCCAAGACAAGAACCGACAACCGTTGCTGATTTTCGGAATTTGGCGCCGTGAGTCAATCCTTCTTCCCACATTGTCCATAAAATCCTTCGTTGGACCGGTTTTAAGCCGTCCCGGACGTCCGGCAAGGCGCGGGAAACAATAACCGACATCGCGTAATCCAAATAAGATTCCCGAAGTTCGTCGCTGATTTCGCGTTTTTCAATTTTGTGAGATTTTTGTTCGTTCATTATTCTATTACTATTGTTTTTTCTCCGGTTATTTTTTGGGCGAAATTTTTAACATTATTCCAAATTGATTCGCCGACCACGTCCAAGCCGGTTTTGAAAATTTGCCAGAAACCGGTTTCCGACTTTTGTTTTTGAGCGTTTTCGTTAAATGAATTTATCGACCAATTCATATAAATCAACCAAAGACCGATTACTAAAACCATCGTTATTGCGCTTGAGGCAATTAACCAGCGCTTTTTAATGTTTTCGTCGGAATTCTGGATTTTTTTGATAAATTTTTTAAATCCGTAAAACATTTTATATCAATTCTAAACCCTAAACCCTAAACCCTAAACCCTAAAACATACTATTTCTGTTTTTTTAATCTCTTCCAAATCTTTTTTCTTGATTGTTAGTTTTTCTTTCGGCTCGATTTTTTCTTTATGATTAAATTCTTCCAAAAAAATTTTCAAGTCGTCAGCTTTTCTTTTTAGTTGCGGGATTTTATAGAAAGAGGGGACAACAATTTTCGGCTCAATCTGTTTTACGAGTTTAATCGCCGATTTTTGTTCAATAAAAGGCGAGCCGCCGGCCGGGATAAACAAAACGTCGATTTCTTCTAAATGTTCTAAGATCGCCGGCTCGGGCGTTTCCGAAAGATGTCCTAAAAAACACAAATTCATTCCTTCGGTTTTTACCAAATAAGCGGTTTTTAGAAAATTCTCCGTGGATTCTTTGATTAAACCAAAGCCGAAAATATTGATATCTTTAATATTGTATTCTCCGGCGCCGTAGATTAGTTGACTAGTTGAGGGGTTGATTAGTTGATTAGGGAAGGGGAAGGGCGTGATGGTTTTTAAAATAATGTCGGCTTTAAAACGCGGCGGGGTCAAGCCGGTTTGAGCTTCAAAAGGGTCGGTTAAAATCGTTGTCTCGCCGCTTTGAATTTTAAAACAATCTTCGCCGTAAAAAGTAATCGTCATATTTTAATAAATTGTATCAAAAACCCGCTCCGATGTCTATCGGAGCGGGTTAAATTATTCGGGCAGATACTATCTTTCCTCGGTTTCTCTTCGGAGTTTTTCCAAGAGATAGGCTGCGTAATCTTTGCCGCCCAAACCGAAAGCCAGACCGCCGGCCAGAGCCAACATGGCAATTAGACCGGTTATCAAGGTGTTAAGAATGGTTGTGGCAATGCCGAGTTGAATCAAGGCAGTCAAAAAGCCGAAAACCACTATTGTCCACCACGCCAAAGTTCCCAAGAATTTCGAGCCGTGCAGTTTGGCGCTGGAAACAGAAGCTTTTACTAAGGATTTTAGGAAATTAGCTAAAACAACGGCGGCCAGCATTATCAAAACTGCGACGATAATATTGGGGATATAAGAAAGGACGTCGCGTAAGAACATCGAAACGCCGAAAAGCCCCAAAATATCGGTAGCGGCCAGAACAAAAACGATTACCAGAAACCAGTAAACCAAAAGACCGAGGAATTTGCCGGAATTAATCTGAAGCCCTGCTCTTTCAAAAAACGGCGAAAGGCCGATTTTCCTGAGGAGCGAGTCAATTTTCAAGACGCCGACGATTCTTTCTATTAAAGTGCGGAGCCCTGAAGAAATGATTAAACCGACGATCACCACTATCAAGGCGCCGATTAAAGACGGTAGAAAACTTAAAACCTGCCCCCAAAGGCCTTGAAGCGAATTTACAGTCACCTCAGTCCAAGATTGGATATTCATTAATTAAATTAATTATTGCTTTATTTAAGTAATCGACCTTTGTTTGTGTTTTATTTATTATAACTAAAAATCAGATAAATAAAATCCTTTTGTTGTGGATAACTCCCGCCACTGTCCACGAGCGAAGCGAGTGGTTACAGTGGGCGAGGACCCCGCCCTCTATGTTTGTTGAATGAAATAAAAATATATTCTATAATTTTTATAGTCCTAAAATATCTCAAATTGTATTTACAGGCTTAGATGGCGGGGTGCTGAATTTTATAGATAAATTTTATCGCTCCGTTCAAAAATCTACATAAAATTCGCATGCTCAAATTTTTCAGTCGGTTGATTTTTTCTTTTTTCTCCAATTTTGTGGCGCTTTTAGCGGCAAGTTATTTTATTAAAGGATTTGAAATTACGTCTGATCCGATAAATTTTTCTTTAGTTGCCGGAGTTTTTACTTTGATTAATATTTTTATCAAGCCGATTTTGAAGTTTATCTTGAGTCCGGTCATTGTTCTGACTTTCGGTTTGGGAGTTGTCTTGGTAAACGCCTTAACTCTATATTTTCTTGACTTTTTTATGGCAAATATCGCCGTATCTGGACTAAAACCGCTTTTTTATGCTACCTTAATTATAAGCCTGATTAATCTTTTAATCGGTTTTTCGGCAAAAAGAATATATAAAGAATGATTATTTCTATTGCTCAAATTATAATTTCAATTGTTTTAATCGTTTTAATTTTGTTGCAGGAACGGAGCGGCGGGCTTTCCGGAGTTTTTGGCGGCGGCGGCGCCGAATTTTACGCCCGCCGTCGCGGCTTGGAGCGGCTGATTTTTTACGCCACCATTGTTTTGATCGTCGTCTTCGCCGGACTGTCGCTCTGGAGTCTCTTTAAGTAATAATGAAAATCCTTATTCAGATTTTTAAAGCCTTTTCGCGAAAGGAACTCTTGGTTTTTACGGCCGCCTTTTTAATTTTTACTCTTTCTTTCATTTTTATCGCCGTTGATTTTTTCAATAAAAAAACCGTTCTTAAGCCGATTTCCGGCGGCGAATATATCGAAGGAGTAGTCGGTCAACCGAGTTTTATTAATCCGATTATTGTCGGAAATAACGACGCCGCTCGAGATTTGACAGAATTGCTTTTTAGCAATCTTTCGGATTTAAGTGAAAGCAAAAAAATAAGTGAAGATGGAAAAATTTGGAATATCCGGCTCAAGGAAAATATTTTTTGGCAGGATAATCAACCGATCATCAGCGATGATATTATTTTTACCATTAGAATCATTCAAGACCCGGACAGTCGCTCGCCACTTTTTTCTTATTGGCAGGGGGTATTGGCCGAAAGAATTAGCGAAAGAGAATTAAAACTGACACTCTCCGAACCGTATGCTTTTTTTGAAAGCGCGATTAAAGAATTACGGCCAATTCCTAAACACCTTTTTGAAAATATTCCGGCGGCGAATCTAAGGCTTTCAGAATATAATTTAGAACCGATTGCCAACGGGCCTTTCAAATTTTTGTCTTTTGAAAAAGATCGTTCGGGATTCATTAAAGAATATCATTTGGTAGTTAGCGAAAATTATTTCGGCAAAAAACCTTATCTGAAAAATTTTGTTTTCAAATATTATCAGAACGAAGATGAACTGCTTAAAGCTTTTAATAGCGGAGCGATAGACGGTTTCGGCGGATTAAGTTCGAAAAATCTTTCCCGAATTAATATCAATCATCAAATCTTTGAATTGCGTTCGCCGAAATATTATGCAGTATTTTTAAACTCTACGGCTCAGCCGGCTCTTAAAGACAAAAATGTCCGACTGGCCTTGAATTACGCTACCGACAAAAAATCGCTGATTAAAAAAATTTTCGAGGGCCGCGCCTTGCCGGTTTACGGGCCATTGGTTTTAGGAATGAAAGGTTTTGTAAATTTTGGGGCAGAGGGTTATTCGGAAGAAAATTTTTCTTTAGAAAAAGCCGGTCAAATTTTGGAAGCCGGCGGCTGGCGATTGAACGAGGACGGCGTCAGGGAGAAAAAATCAAAAAAAGAATCGCAGCGCTTGGAATTTGATTTGGCCGTCCCCCAGATTTCTTTTTTGACCGAAACAGCAGAACTGATTAAAGAAGACTGGTCGAAAATCGGAGTCAAGCTGAATTTAATCGTTCGTTCTCCGTCTGAAATCAACGAAGAAATCATTAAAACCAGAAATTATAAAATGCTTCTCTTCGGTAATGTTTTTTCAAATACCGATAGTCCGGATTTATCTTCATTCTGGCATTCGTCCGAGCGTTTTTATCCGGGACTGAACCTTTCTCTTTATGAAAATAAAACCGCCGACGCCTTAATTGAATCGATAAGAAGAAATTTAAATGAAAAAAGCCGCCAGCGCGACTTGACCGCTCTTCAATCGCTGATTATTAACGACCTGCCGGTAATTTTTCTTTACTCGCCGAACTATTTATATATCACTAAGCCGTTTTTAGGAGGATTTGATTCTTCGACGGCAGAGCATGAGATTTCTTTGCCAAGCGACCGTTTTAAAGACGTTGAAAACTGGTATATCAAGACGGCAAAAGTATTTAAGTAAATCATTGACATTTATTTATGGATATCAGAGAATATAAACAACGCGCCAAACTCATAAAAGACAACGAGACTTATAAGGTTTATGACTTGTCGGAATTAAAACATTTAAACGTTTCTTTAACCGAACTTGAGCCAAAAAAATCAACAGCCGGCCATTCTCATAACGACGCCGACGAAGTTTACGTTTTTATCGACGGCGAAGGAGTTATGGAAGTCGGTGAAAAAACGCTGGCGGTAAAAGCCGGAGACATTGTTCTCGTACCGGCCGGCGATTTTCATAAAGTTCATAATCAAGGAGAAAAAAATTTAAATTTTTGGGCGATTTTTGAAAAATACGAAGGAAGGGGAAAATAAGAAATAAGAAATGAGAAACGGGCAGGTGGTGAAATTGGCAAACACGCAGGCTTCAGGAGCCTGTGCCGCAAGGCTTGAGGGTTCAAGTCCCTCTCTGCCCACGAGGAAGGTTCAAATTTTACCCCGTAGTAAATAAATATTTCACTTCGTGGTCTCTCTCGTCTACAAGATTGATGATAAAAATAGAAAAAACGCAAAAAAGAGCGAGATTTAAAGAAAAAAAAGAAGCGAAAGATTTCGTGAAGTTTTTCGCGCTCGGCGGCTTGGAAGAAGTCGGCCGGAACATGTCGGTTTTCGAATACAAAGATGAAATCGTTGTTTTTGACGCCGGCTTGCAGTTTCCCGAAGAAGACCAGCCGGGGATAGATTTTATTATTCCAAACGTGGAATATTTGGCGGCTAACAAGCGGAAAATAAAGGGTTTGGTTTTGACTCATGCTCATTACGATCATATCGGCGCTCTGCCTTACGTAATGGAAAAAATTGGTAACCCGACGATTTACACGACCGCTTTAACAAAAGAAATCGTCAGAAAGAGACAGGAAGAATTTACCAACGCTCCAAAACTTGATTTCGAAATTATCAAAAATCGCGACAAGATTAAAATTTCCGACAACATTGAGTTGGAATTTTTCGGCATTATTCACAGTATTCCCGATACCGTCAGCGTTTTAATAAAAACTCCGGTTGGCAATTTTGTTTATTCAACCGATGTTAAATTTGATTACGACGAAAAAGGTAATCCTTTGGGAATGGAAGAATTTGAATGGGTTGCTAAAAAAGAAATTCATGCTTTGTTTTTGGACAGCACCAACGCCGAGTCGGTCGGCCAGTCGGTTTCCGAAAAAACCGTCGTGGAAAACATTGATGAACTTTTTAAAAAAGTCAAAGGCAGGATTATTGTCGGAATTTTCGCTTCGCTTTTGACTAGAATTGAAGAAATAATCAAAATTGCCGAAAAGCACGGCCGGAAAGTGGCTTTTTCCGGATTGTCGATGAAAAACAATATTCAGATCGCTCAGAATCTTAATTACGTCAAAATCAAAAAAGGCACCATTATTCCTCTAGAAGAAATTCATAAATACAAAGATGATAAAATTGTGATTCTTTCAACCGGCGCCCAAGGGGAACCGAATGCCAGTTTAATGAAAATCGCCAACGGCGAACATCGTCATATTCAAATCAAGCCCGGCGATACGATAATTTTTTCCTCTTCAATTATTCCGGGAAACGAGCGGGCAGTTCAGGTTTTAAAAGACGACCTTTGCCGGCAGGGCGCGAAAATTTATCATTCCAAATTAATCGATCTTCACGCTTCGGGGCATGCCACCGGCGATGAGTTGAAAAAAATCATAAAAATCGTCAAGCCGAAATTTTTCATTCCCATTCACGGTCATTATTTTATGAGAGCGGTAAGCGCCGAATTGGCTCAAGAAGCCGGCGTGAAAGAAAAAAACATTATTTTAATTGATAACGGCCAGATAGTGGAATTTTTTAAAGACGGTTTTAAAATATCGGAAGAAACGATTCCGGCTTATTTTGTGATGGTCGACGGTTTGGGTGTGGGTGATGTCGGAGAAGTGGTAATGCGCGACCGCCGCGTTTTGGCGCAGGAAGGAATGGTGGTAATTATCGCTACCTTGGATCGTCGCACCGGTAAGTTTCTTAAAAATCCCGACATTATTTCCCGCGGTTTTATTTATTTGCGCGAGCATAAAGAATTTGTCGAGGAACTAAGAAAACGCGTTAAAAATCTTATTGATAGAATTCCTAGACACCAGCAGATTGATTCCGATTACGTCAAAGCTTTGATGCGAGATCAAGTCGGTTTGTTTTTGTATAATAGAACAAAAAGGCGGCCTATGGTTTTACCCGTAGTGATTGAGGTTTAGTTAGGGTTTAGGGTAAGATCGGA
>JAJZBA010000016.1 GCA_021799155.1 bacterium
TAAGATGACTTCTGACAGCATCGTTCAAAAGATTACGAATATTAGTTATTGAGTTATTAGTTATTGAGTTGTTAGGTTTACTTAATAATTCATTAACTGAATAACTATTAACTTTTTGAAAAAATTCCAACGGCTCGTAATATTGAATTAATTTCTGTTTTCCGCCGGCGTTAATCTCTAAATAATGACCGGCCGGAACCGCCAGAACTTCTTTATAAGTCGTCATCGGCAATGGCACAGAGCCGAATAATAAAAAACCAATATAAGCGTCAGGATTTTTTCGAAGCGGAATTAAACCGCTTTTAGTAATCGCTTTTACTGTTGAAGCGAAAATTATTTTTTCATCATCGCCGTAATAATAAAGCGGCTTGATGCCGTAGCGGTCTTTGACTAAAAACAATTTTTGATTTTTAGCGTCCCATAAGCCGAAGGCGAACATCCCCTGAAGCATTGAAAATGACTTTTCGCCGTATTCGGCGTATAAAGCCAAAACAACTTCGGTGTCGGTTTTGGTTTTGAATTTATATCCTTTTTCTTCCAAATTTTTCCGCAGTTCCCAAAAATTATAAATCTCGCCATTGAAAGTAATCCGTAAGTCCTGACACTTGACACCTGACACCTGACACCTATACCTCATTGGCTGCTTTCCAGCCGCGCTCAAGTCTAAAATAGAAAGCCGGCGATGGCCAAAAGCAACGCCGCTTTTCTCGTCAATAAAAATTCCCTCGTCGTCGGGACCGCGACGCCGCTGCGATTGATTCATTTTTCCAACCGCTTCTTTTAATTCTGCCTTATCAGCGTTTTTAAATTGATAAATTCCGGCTATCCCGCACATTCTACTGGTTTAATAACTTTTTAAAATACTCTATCGTCTTTTTAAGTCCGTCTTCCAAATTTATTTTCGGTTCCCAGTTTAATTTTTCTTTTGCTAATGTTATGTCCGGCTGGCGTTGTTTCGGGTCGTCTTCCGGAAGCGGTTTAAAAACTATTTTTGATTTTGAGCCGGTCATTTCAATAATTTTTTCGGCCAATTCTTTTATTGTAAATTCGTTCGGGTTCCCTAAATTAACCGGGCCAATAAATTCCTCAGTATTATTCATCATCTTAATCATTCCTTCAATCAAATCGTCAATATACTGAAAAGACCTTGTCTGACTGCCGTCGCCATAAATTGTAATATCCTCTCCTTTAAGCGCCTGAACAATAAAATTTGAAACCACGCGGCCGTCGTTTGGATGCATATTAGGACCGTAAGTGTTGAAAATTCTCACAACTCTTATTTTTACTTTGTGCTGGCGCCAATAATCAAAAAACAGCGTTTCGGCGCAACGCTTTCCTTCGTCATAACACGCCCTTATGCCGATTGGATTAACCCTACCCCAATAACTTTCCGTTTGCGGGTGGATTTCCGGGTCGCCGTAAACTTCCGAGGTTGACGCCTGCAAAATTTTTGCCTTCGTTCTTTTAGCAAGACCAAGCATGTTTATTGCACCATGAACCGATGTTTTTGTCGTTTGAACCGGATCAAATTGATAATGAATCGGCGAGGCGGGGCAAGCCAGATTATAAATCTCGTCAACCTCCACGTATAAAGGAAAAGTAATGTCGTGCCTTATTAATTCAAAACGCTTATTGTCTAAAAACGGCAAGATATTATTTTTGTTGCCGGTAAAAAAATTATCAACGCACAAAACTTCATTACCTTCTTCAAGCAATCTTTCACACAAATGCGAACCGATAAAACCGGCGCCGCCGGTGATTAAAATTCTCTTCATAATGATTTAATAATTTCTTTAATTCTATTGTCTTCGGGCCAGTAGGTCAAAATAATTTCGCCGATTTCTTTGGTTTTTTCGGGTCTTCCGGTTTTCTGATAAATATCAAATAAACCGTAAAGCGCCTGAGGAGATTTAGGATTAAGAGTTAAAAGTTTTTGGTAATATTCTTCGGTTTTTATCAAATCGTCATTATGGCGATAGATGTTGAACATTTTTCCGGACATCGCAGACAAAAGCACTAAATGTTTTGAATTTTCTTGCATCAAGCGCGGTTCTATGTAATTCACCAATTCGCGAGATACCGCCTCTTGCTGTTCCTGATAAATCATTCCACCGACGATTTCCTGAGCTAAAAATCTGACAACTTCTTCCTGTCCGACCGGAGAATAATAATTTAAAACCGTATCGAAATTTTTCTTAAATTCGTCAAGAGTCCTAATTCGCTGAGCTTGAAGATTATTCATTGCCCGAATATACAATTTTGCTTTAATAAAAGGCAAAATTGCTCCAAAATAAAGCAAAACCAGTATCGCTATTATTGATATAAACGCAATAATGTATTTTAAGTCTCTATTCATAAATAATTTTAAATTTTTAATTCTAAATTTTAATTAAATGATTTAATTTCTGAATTTTTATTTAAAGTACCAATAATTTTACCAAAAACAAAAGTTAATTCTTGCGCTTCTTTCCATAATTTTATTATTTCTGCTTTTTTCTCTGGAAAACAACTCGCCATCATTCTTAACCAGTGCTTGGCTTCTTGAATTTCTTTTTTACAAATATGAATTTTGTTTTTAAAATCTTTTTTAGAACTTGCTCCATTTGCTTCCATATAATTTGCTCCAACACTTGTTGATGAACGAACCAATTGATTTATGATTGGCCCACTAATTAAATCTTGCCTTACAGTCTTACAAAATTTTATTATATCTTCGCCAAATTGAGCGGTTCTTTCTTCTAAATTATAATTATTTGTTAATTTTGTCATTTAAAATTTAATTAAAATTCAAAATTTAAAATTTCTAAATTTATAAACTGAGAATGCCAAAAACATAAACAAATTAATATAAGTCGGCAAAATGTCGAATAATACGATACCCTGTATTAAGTAAGCGATTGGCATAGCGAATAATAATGCATTGCTGACTAACGACTGACGACTGACGACTAACAACTTTTGTTTATTATCGCTCTTATGTTGCGAGTTGTTGGTCGTAGGTCGTTCGTCAAATTTGAAGAGTTGCCAATAAAAAATCACGAAAATTCCAAGAAAACTTAAAAGCCCAAAAATGCCGGCTTGCGTCAGATAATCAAGGAAAATATTATGCGCCCTATCATACCAGGCGCCGAAACCTTCGGCGTTGGGATGAAAATGTTTAACGTTATAATGCTTGTCAAAAACCGTCGTAAAATTTTCCGGCCCCCAGCCGAGAATTGGTCGTTCTTTAAAACCGTCGAGCGCGGTTTTCCAGAGAACCATCCTGTTTTGAAAATTTTCAGTCCGAAAAGAAATATCAAAAATTCGCGCGCCGGGAAGCGATTTTATAAATGGAGTGTTGCGAAAATAAACCAACAACCCAATAACTAATAACATAATAACTCCAACACTGAAAAACCATTTTCGCCAAGATTTGATTGAAAAACCCAAATAAACCAAGCCGCTCAAGACCGCCAAAATTAAACCAAGAAACGCGCCTCGCGTGGCGGCTAAAAAGAAAAATATTAAAAAAAATATTATTGCCGCCATTAAACTAATCGCGCCGGTCGAGTTTAAACGATAACGATATTTGTCGATTAAAAGATATAAGGCGTAAAAAATAATAAAAACCAGATAAACAGAAACATAAGCCGGATTGCCGATAGAGCCGGCAAAACGGTAGCCTTTTTCTCGGAAATCTTCGCCAATAAAAGAATGAAAAGTTTGATAAAACGGCCCGCCCTTGCCGGTTAAAATTTTTTGCGGCGCGCCGTTAATTGTTTGAATCGTCGTTTCGGCGTCAATATATTTCAAGCCGGCAAAAACGCCGTAAAAAATCATCAAAACGCCGGCAATAATTGAAATTAAAAACAGTTTCTGCCAATCGCTTTTTTCTCTAAAAAGCGAAACTAAAAGCAAAAAGAAAACGCCGAGATAAAGTATTTGCAACCCGCCTTCGCCGCGCTCAAAATTAGACCAAAAAGACCAGGAAGGATTGACTCCGAAAAAGCCGGCAAAAATGAAAATTAAAACAAAAGTTAAAACCGCAATAATTAGCGGATTGACTAATAACTTGCGACCTACGACTAACGACTTATCTTGAAACAACAATCCCAATAAATAAAATATCAACGCAAAACTTACGACTGTTCTGAAAAAAACGTATTTACCGACAATAAAAGGAAAAAGTGTCGACGATGAAACAATCACAACGGTAAAAGGCGCAAGATATAAGAAAAATTTTGCAAGTTTAAAATAATTAATCATAAACAAATAATATCATAAGCAATATTCATCGTAAATTTCATTTTTATTCTTCTACTTTTATTCTTCTACTCCTTACTACTCCTTACTACCCTTATCACGCCCCTCTCCCTTATCTAATATCATGACGATCGTTCTGTTATTAGATAAACAATTAATTAATGTTTTTTCAAATATTTTTGGAAAGTGCCGCTGTGGCCAATTTCGATTATCTCGACGAAATCCGCCAATCCAATCCTTGAAAGATCTTGTATGAATTCTTCGGGTATTTTCATAAAACCCAACCAAACGCTTTTGTGAATCATCTTAAAATCAAAATAATTTAAAACATCTCTCAACCATGCTCTTTTTCTTCTCTCTTTCTCCGGAACGTCAAAAGTTATAAGAATCGGTCGATCAAATTTTGTTTTGGAATAATTGATAATTGGTAAAGATTTAAATAATTTTTCTTTTAATAATTTTTTCTTTTCTTTTCCTCTTTTTGTAATACTAAAAACCCCTTTTCTTTCTTCTATTAAACCGCTTTTCTTTAAATAATAAATCATTTTGGCGCATTGCTTTCTTTTTTCTGCTTCCTCTTCTCTTTTTAATTTTCTTTCCCAGCGAACTTCTCGCGCTTTATTTAATTCATAAGATAATTTTCCGTAAGAAGCGCCGTAACCGGCATTAAGATAAGCAGTAAAAAGATCGCCAAATCCTCCGGCTGTTTCTTCTAAAAAATCCAACATTGAATGAATAATTTCGCCTCTTGTTTTATTAATCATTTTTGTGAATTTTATTAACCGTTAAGCCTTATTTTAACACCTAATATCTAATTAAGCAACGATCGTCTTTAATTAGATATTAACAAATAATTTAATAATATTAATAATATTTAACAATAACGATTTATAACGATTTGTAACTTACAATGATTTACAACTATCCCCACGCAACAAACTGATTATCTAATAACGAGACGATCGTCTTTGTATTAGATATATCATATTAATTCAATTTCAATAATGATTTGATTTATTCCTAGTTGCCGCAAGGTGGCATTCAATAATGATTTGAATGATTTGATAGTAAATTATAATTTATTAATAATCTCCCACAATCCTTTTTCTGCCAAGTCGATTAGAACTTCCATATCGTCTTTAAGGTCGTCAAATTGTTTTAAATATTTGGCAACCTGAACGAAATGCTGAGCATCCGTTTTTAAAGCGTAGTATCGCAAAGCTGCCTCGTAATATTTTCTATCAAAAGCGCGGTTTTCTCCCCTGTTCAAACTAGCGGTGATTATTTCCGCCGCTTTATCCAGTCGATTGTTGGCGGTATAAATCAAAAGCGTAGCGTCTTTGTCTCCGGACATTAAAGTTTTTAAATCCGGATCAAGTTTATCGACTTCCGCCAGCGCTTCCAAAGCTTCTTTATTTTTATTGGCAATGGTTGAAACCAAGGCTAGATGAAAATGGGCCCGAGCGACTTTAGGATTTAAAGAAATGGCGTATTTCGCCGTTTCAATCGCCTCGTCATAACGTTTCTGACCGGCCAAATTGAAAGCCAAATGATAATAAACTTCTTGCCGATTAGGCGCGCGTTTAATCGCTTCGCGCATCAACCTTTCCGCTTTCTCAAATAGAGGCGCCGCTTCTTTTTCATCCATTACCCTGGTATAACCGTTTAACATTTCCACTTCTCTGATTAATACTCGAATATCGTACGGCTCGCGCTTAACCAGTTCATCCATTCCGGCAATCAATAAATCGCCGAGCGGCCGGAAATGAGGATTATCAACATAACCCGTTCGGTAGAAAAATTGATCCATATAAATCGTATCTATGCCGCTGCCGCGGATATTGAATTGAGCGAAATTATACGGATACATTGATTTTTTCAAATAATCGACGACAACATTGACGTTCTTGCTGATGCCGGGCGAGGCCTTAAAAAGCCGGGCTTGGATATAAGGAATAAGATTATAAAAATATAAACTATAAATAACAACTAAAATGAAACCTAATATCAGCGTTGAAATAATAATATTTAAAAATTTAAAAGTTTTAAAGTTTAAAAGTTTCAAGGTTTCAAAGTTTAGAGGCTTAAAAGTTTTAAGACTTAATATAAATCCTAAAATCGCGAAAAAAGTGAAATCGGAAATAACTTGATCGAAAACAAAAAGATTTTGGACGAAATAACCGCTCAATCCCGCCGCCAAAAATGGCGCGCTCGGTTCTTTAGATTTAAACAGTAAATAGAAAAGTGCGCCGAAAATACCAAGATATGCCAATAGTCCGAAAATTCCCTGCATCACCGCCACATCAACAATTTTGTTGTGCGCCCGATCAAGCCAGGTTTCGCCGTAAACCGCGTATTCCGGGTCGTAATATTTTTCATAAGCCGAGATGTAATTCTCCGGCCCCCAGCCGAAAAGCGGTTTTTCTTTAAAAGCGTTCCAACTTAATTTCCAAGTAATTAAACGGAATTGAGTGGAAGGATCGTTAACGTCCAAAATTTTCGTTTGCGCCAAGCGATTAAGGCCGGGAATTTTTTGCCATATTGCCGCCTCGCGGGTAAGCCAGAAAAAACCGGAGAAAATTATAATTAAAAACAATAAAGCAATAGATATTCTCCTAATATTTAAATGTTCCAAAGTTTTAAAGTTTAAAAGTTTAAAATCCCTCCCCATAGGATCCTGCCGAAAGCGGGATTCCTTCGGAGTTTGTAAATTGACGGGATTTTTTACAGCGAAATAAACAAGCAAAAATAAAATTCCGACAGCAAGTCCTAAAATCGCGCCGCGGGTGGCGGTAAGGAAAATTGTCGCAATAGACAATAGGATTATTAATAAGGAAAAATAGCGCCAAAATAAAGGTTTTAAAGTTTCAAAGTTTAAAAGTTTAAAAGTTCGCTTCGCGGTCTCTATGGAAGCTGAACTTCCATATATTATGGTCGCGAACATTATCAAAAAAAACATATGCGTTGCCAGAAAAGCCGGGTTGCCGATGTAGGAAATCGGCCGTTCTTGCGGCGCCAAAGCAAAAGGAAATTTAGAAACGTTAAAATACTGCAAAATCGCGTAAAAAATTATTACAAAACCGACGACGAGGGAAATTTTAAAAAATCTCAGCCAGTCTTTTTTTTCAACCCCGTTAGAAGCATCTAATTTTCCATTTCTATTCAAAGAACCTAAATTAGACTTTGTTTCTTGAGAGCTTCTGGCGGAGTCAAAAATGACTAAAGCCATTATTAAAAAAGCGAAGGCGTGAAGCATAGTCCAAAGCCCCTCGCCTCTTTCCAAATCGCCCCAGAAAGCGCGATAGGGGTTGACGGCAAAAATGACACTGACGATTAAAGAAATAAAAAATAAAAGAATGAAAACAACTAACGGGTTTTTGAATTTTTGTTTAAAAGTTTCAAAGTTTAAGAGTTTAAAAACTTGCCCCGTAGCCCCCGCCCTTTTTTCGAAAAGGGCGGGGTGCTTCGAGATTTCAAAGTTTAAGAGTTTAGAAGATTGCCCCGTCAAACCATTGGACTGGCCATTTAAGCAGTGTTTTGCGCTTGAAAGTTTAGAAGATTGCCCCGTCAAACCATTGGACTGGCGAGATTGTTTTAAGGTTTCAAAATTTAAAGGTTTTAAGGTTTTAAGGTTTAAAAGAAAATAAATTAAAAATAAAACCAGGGCGATTTCAACAACGCTTCGGAAAAACAAAGTTTTGCCTAAAATAAAAGGAAAAATCGTGCTCCAAGTGATGATTAAGGGAGTGAAAGCAGTTAAAAACAGAAGAAGTTTAATAGAGGTTTTAAGAAATTTCATAGGCGCGCATTTATTTATAAGTTTCAAAGTTTTAAAGTTTAATAGTTTAAATATTCAAACGTTTAAAAGTTTAAAAGTTTAAATATTCAAACGTTTAAACATTTAAAAGTTTCAGAATTTAAAAACTTCAAAGTTTCAAAGTTTAAGTTTTTAAAGACGGGTGGTCTTTGGGTAGAGCGCTTCTAATCAATTCTTCTAATTCTTTATGTCTCTCGTCAACCGGCTTTTTAAACTTTAAACCTTTATGTTTTGAAACTTTTATACCTTCGATGAATTTTGAAATCAAAGCTGAGACGTATTTCGCCAATTCAACGCCTTCTTTTAATTCCTTGTCGCCGATATAGCCTTCATCAAAAACAACATACAGTTGCGCCCTAACTTCGCCGCAGGATGCTTTAGCGATGTAGAAAAAATAAACGATTTCCTCTTTGCCGCCCCGCTCAAAACCTTCGGCGATATTGGACATTACCGAAACCGCCGCGCGGCGGATTTGATCAACCAACCCGTAATCGCGGCTAAAAACCGGTTTGCGGGCGTAATTATAAATCAATTTAACAAGTTCTCGCGATTTTTGCCAGACAAATAAATCTTCAAATGATTTGGCTGTGGACATATATAATTATAATAAAGTTTAAATGTTTAAAAGTATCAAAGTTTAAATGTGTTTAAAAGTATCAAAGTTTAAATGTGTTTAAAAGTATCAAAGTTTAAAGGTTTAAAAGTATAAACACAATAAAGTATAAAAGTTTAAAAGTTTAAAAGCAAACCAAAAACCGCCGAAAGGCGGTTTTTGGTTTTTCCGATTATTCGCTATCGGGAAACCAAAGCGTTAGTTGCTGATAGTCACAGAGCTGGACGGCAAGATCTTGACGAGCACGCCGTTTGCCCAGTCAGCCGTCGATTCGGTGTGACCCGTAACCGAGTAATCTGACCAGACGAAGGACGGAGCCGCGTCTGTCGCCGTATCAATACTGGATC